>PAFF01000097.1 GCA_002704045.1 Fidelibacterota bacterium | reverse complement strand
AAAATAAAATATTGATTTTATATACATTTGATAATGAATTATGCTGAAATTATAGATCCGTGCAGTCCATATACTTTTTCTAGAATAGAAAAAAAAATACAAAACAGAACAGTATTAGCTGCAATGACAAATATGCAAAGTCACAAAAATGGTGTGATTTCAAAATCAGAAATTGATTGGCTTGTAGAAAGAGCAAAAGGTGGTTTTGGAATCATAACAACAGCTGCAACAAATGTATCTATTGAGGGGAAGGCTTGGAACGGAGAGTTTGGAACATACGATGATATGCATATTCCAAATTTAACCAGTTTAACAGAACAAATACATCAATTCAAAAGTTTGGTCATTGCTCAATTATTTCATGGCGGCACAAAGTCTCCTCAAAATATTACAGGTATGATTCCAATATCTGCTTCTGCTTTACATTGTGAAAATTCTGAAACAGGTAAATGTCGTCTAGCATCAATTAATGATATTCAAAGAATTATTAAAGACTTCCAAAATGCAGCTATTAGATGTGTAGAATCTGGATTTGATGGAATAGAAATTCATGGTGCTCATGGATATTTAATATCACAATTTTTAGGTACCAAATCAAATATTCGAAAAGATGAATGGGGCGGTGATTTAGAAAATAGATCAAGATTTCTTATCCAAATTATTAAATCAATAAAAAAAGTAGTACCTGAAAATTTTATTTTTGGTGTTAGGATTTCACCTATAATTGAAAATATTGGTATAGGCCTCAACGATACAATAAATCTGATTGGTATTTTGAAAAAATTAAATTTAGATTTTATCCATCTTTCTTGCTGGGATGTATTTAGTAAAATGGATTTTAAAAAATATAAAAATAAAACTTTAACTGAAATAATATTAAAAAGTCATACTAACTTACCAGCCATTATTAGTACTGGAAATGTTTGGTCAAGTTTGGACGCTCAAAGGTTAATGATTCAAGGGTCTGATTTAGTTGGAGTGGCAAGAGTTGCAATACCCTATCCATTTTGGGCTAGTGATATTTCGAATAAAAATTATAATCCAAAAAAACCACCGTTTAGTGAAGACCTTTTATACAAAGCAAAATTAAGCAAAAAATTTGTTGAATACATGAAAAATTGGGAAGGTTTTGTTAAACAAGATAAATTAAAATTATAAATTAAAAATGAGTTTTAAAAAAAATAAAATCAAACCAAAAGACTTATCTAGAAAAGATTTCATAATAAAAACTAGTGTTGCTGTTGGATCTGCGATATTTATTCCAAAAGTTTTATTCAGTCAAGAGTGTGAAAGTACAACGCAAGATATTTTAGGACCTTATTTTATAGAGAATGCTCCATTAAGAACAGTGATTGCTCATGCAGATGAACCTGGACAAAGATTGTTTATTGCTGGAAGAATATTGCAGTCTGATTGTGAAACACCTATAGCAGGGGCAATGATTGAGATTTGGCATGCAAATGATGTAGGATGTTATAGCATCAATTTAGATTGTATAACTGGTAATCCAGATAATGATTATTTTAATTTAAGAGGTAAAATGTATAGTAATCAATCTGGACAGTATGCCTTTGAAACTATCATTCCTGGATATTATGGTAATCGACCAAGACACATTCACATAAAAATAACAACTCCATCAAATGAGGTATTAATATCCCAAATTTATTTTAGTAATGATGCTTTTTGTGATACAGACCCTTGGTGTCAAAATGCTGATGATAGAATCGTCTCACTTCAAGAAAATAATAATGGTTTTTATGGAGAATTGGACTTTAACTTGGAAACAGCAGTGGATGGTTTAATCCTAGGAGATGTTAATTTTGATGGAAATGTAGATATTTTAGATTTATTAACTGTAGTTGATATAATTCTCGATAATACAGATGCTGATGATTTTCAAATGTATGCTGCCGATGTAAATGAAGATACCATAATAGATATTTTAGATATTATAGCAATACTTAATATAATTTTAAATGTTAATCTATCATTTAAATCCTTAAAGAAAAGTAATTTACTAATTGGTAATCAAATTGTTTCTATAGATGCTGTAGGAGATATCGCTGGAATTCAATTACAAACTAGCGGAGATTTTAAGATAGTAAGAAATTTATTACCTTATGGATGGGCACTGCATCATACAAAAGATACAATTTTAATTTTTAATCAATATGGAAATTTAAATATACCAAAGAAATTATTTGAATATAATGGTGAACTTAGAATCGTTTCTAATACTGTTACCGGATGGAATTTTCAGCGTCAGCAAGCAGATATAAATATTAATGATCAGTTTTTTAAATTATTAGATCCTTATCCCAACCCGTTTAATCCAAAAACCAATATAATTGTTGATGTAAAACAAAAAAATACGATTAGAATAGTTATTTCAGATATTAGAGGAAGGGAATTATCAGTTTTATACGACGGATTTTTAGATATTGGTAAACATAGTTATACTTGGAATGCAAAAAATTATCCAACTGGAATTTATTTTGTTAAAGTAATAAATCAAAATCATCAAAAAATTAAAAAAATTATGTTAGTTAAATGATCAAGTTTATTTTTATAACTTTTTTTATAGTAAATAATTTATTTTCTAATGAGTTACGTTTTGATAGTGCATCTAGAACCAGATTTGATTTTCAAAACAATCCTTTATCTCATTCAGTAATTAATAACCTTAGAGATGAGGATGAATTATTAAATTTCATACAAAATACTATGCAAACTCATTTGATACCAGGGGTTTCCATTGCAATTGTAAAAAATGATAGAATAGTATGGGAAAAACAACTGGGTTATGCTGACATTAGCGAAAGTATAATGACAGATAATAATACCCTATTCATTTTATCATCAATTTCTAAAACAATTACAGCGACAGCTCTAATGAAATTATATGAACAAAACTATTTTAANCTTGATGATACAATTAATGATTANATACCATTCGATATAACTAATCCAAATTATCCNTTAACTAATATAACTTTCAGAATGCTTTTGACACATACATCAAGTATAAGAGATAACTGGAATGTTATGCCATATTATGATGGTGACTCNGATTTGGAGTTAATTTATTATCTGCAAGAATATTTTACATATGATGGCGAATTTTATAGNGAGAGTTTGAATTATACAGATTCAATGCCTGGAACGAATTACCAATATAGNAATATTGGTGTTGCTTTAATTGGATTACTTGTAGAACAAATTTCAAATCAGGAATTTAATGAATTTTGTAATCAAAATATTTTTGAACCGCTTGAAATGAATGACACATATTGGTTTCTATCAGAAATAGAAAATGAGGATCAAATTGCAACACCTTATCATTTCAATGGTGAAAATNGTGATNATTGCTNTCAAATAGGATGCGGAGTTTATAATCAAAATAANCNTTGTCAGTGTGATCCTNTATGTATTGATTATGATGATTGTTGCATTGATTATGATGGAATATGTGGAGAAAATGGAACTGGAGCAGACNCTGAGAATTTAAATCCACAGGAACATTATGGATATTCAGATTATCCATCAGGTCAACTTAGAACATCTTCAAACAACCTTGCTAAATTTGTTTCCATGTATATCAATGATGGTTTATATAATGGTCAAAGAATACTTAATCCNGAAACAATACAATTAATTAAAACNATTCATTTCCCNGATATAAACTCAACTCAAGGGTTAGTTTGGTATTACAAAAACCAAAATGCTAGAACACTCTTTGGTCACAATGGAGGAGATTTAGGAAGTGCAACAGAAATGTTCCTTTCGCTTGATGATAGTATAGGTATTGTTCTTCTTACAAATTCAAATAATTATAATGGAATGATACAAATTGAAAATGCTCTTTTTGAATTTGCAGAGCAAAACAGCTTTATAATTTCAGGTGATTTAAATTCAGATAATTTGATAAATGTACTGGATGTTATTTTGATAGTTAGTATAATTTTAAATCAAAATTTTGAAACTCTAGCTGATTTAAACTCAGATAATATTGTTGACATTCTTGATATAATCTTAATTATTAATATTATATTAAATTAATCATTTTTATTTTTGTGATTATACTTTTTTCGGTAAAGAAATAAAACTATTATACCGGCTAAATTAGGAAACCATACCTCTGGATTGGCCCAGTGAATTCCATCAAAAGAGAAGTCTGTTAAAGGATAAAAAATTTGTGTTGGAAAGTATTCCTTAGTGTGAAATGGGGAGTCTAGAACAATGTGAAACGGCCAAGCTAGCATGGCAAATGCTATATTCGGATTGTATCTCCACACACAATAAATACATATAAATGCAGGAACAAAGCTATGAGTTATATTATAATTAAAAATTATCCAGCTAGGGATATCCTGTACATTAGATCCAGATTGTCCTAAAGTATTATCAATTATTCGAATTAAAAAAAGCATACCAAAAGAGGATAAATCAGGCATAGAACCAAATAGTATTGCAAGTTTACCGTGACCTCTGTAACCGAATAAACCTTTACCCCAAAGAGCGTGACTTAATGTATCCATATAAATTTTATTTTTTTAATATTTAAGATTCTTATGTATAAAATTATTAAGATAAATTACACATAAATTAATTAGAATAAATTAGATAAAAAAAAGTATGTGGAAAATTTATAAAAATAAAATTTTTAAATTTGATGATAAAAATTTAAATCAATTTTTAAAATTAGATTTTATAAATAGTTTTTATCAAAATGATAAAAATATTAATAATATTTTATTTTTTAAAAATCAGACCATAATATATGCTAATTCTTTTATTTTGGATTTAAAAAAAGGAATTAAGTACAGTAATTCCAATTTAATAGTAAAATTATTTTTAAGATTGGTTGAAATAAGAATATTATTTTTGGGTAATTGGTATCTTAATAATTTTTCATTTTTTCAGTTAATTGATAAAGTTGATGTAAGCGAATTAGTTTNTAATTTAAAAAATAAATATCAAGCAGTTTTAGTACCAGATATTTTAATGAATCAGGTTTCAAATAACAAGAATCTAGAATTCATAAAGTTAAGAATTGAAGATGANATGATTTTTAAAATTAGTACAAATTGGAAAAATATTGAAGATTACAAAAATGCTTTAAAAACAAAATATAGAAAAAGAATTAATGATATTATTAACAAAAGCTCGGATATATTAGTTCGTCCCCTAAAAAATGACGAGTTAAATAAGTATGATTCAAGAATACAAGAACTTTTTGATCAGGTTGTTGATAAATTAAAATTTAGCGGTCCTCAGTTTAATATTAAAATATTACTATCTCTTGCTAAGAAAAAAAAAATATCAGTATATGGATATTTTAAGAATGATGATCTTTTAGCTTTTNCAACTTATTTAAATCACAANAAAGATTTAGTTTCGTATTATGTGGGTTACGATAAATTACATAATAATGAATATTCGCTTTATTCTAAAATACTTTATGAAACAATTAGAATTGGTATAGACAATCAATATGAAAAAATTANTTTTGGACGCACAGCTAACGAATTTAAAAGTAATTTTGGTGCTNTTCCTTTAAAATCTTATTTATATATAAAATTTAAAAGTAGGTTTATGCATTTTATTTTCAAAATAATTTTAGANAACACGATTGCAAATAAATGGGTTCAAAGGAATCCGTTTAAAAAACAATTATATAAAAACAAATAAAGCATTAATGATTTAGTTAATATTATTTAATTAAAATGGAGTATTACAATGGAAGCNATAGAAAATATTACATTAAGAAATTCAATCTCAAAATTACTTGANCCTCATCCAAGTCCTAAAGAAATGGAAATTGTATATCAAGCAGCACTTAGAGCACCTGATCACAAATCTTTGAGACCTTCACATTTCATTGAAATAACTGGTAAAGGTTTAGATAAGTTATCTGAAAAATTTGTTCAATATGCAAAAAAAACAATTTGAGAATATCACAGATGAAAAAATAGAAAAATATAGAAAAGCGCCGTATCGTGCGCCAATGATTATTGTACTTATTTCAGATTTNAAACAGCANCCTAAAGTTCCTAAAATTGAACAAATGTTATCTACTGCAGCAGCAGCTCAAAATATATTATTGGCATTAAATGCTTTAAATTATAGCNCAATTTGGCGGACAGGTGTTTTTGCTCTNAATGATGAAATAGGAAAATATTTAGGATTAAAATCAAATCAAAAAATTTTGGGATACATTTACGTTGGTAAACCAAAAATTAAAGCAAAAAAAATACCAAAAATTGATATTAATGATCANGTTATTAAGTGGCATTAAAAAATAGAAAGGATAAAGAATGGAATTTGTTTTGCCATTATGTGTTATGGCATTTTTAAAAATTTTTCTTACTTTTAGATTATTATCATTAGCTTATTCTGAAATTAAAAAAAAGAATATTAAATTGAGTCAATTTAGACTATACGAAGGAGATTTTCCAGATAAATTGAGGTCGGCCAGATACCAATTTCAGAATATGTTTGAAGTACCAATATTATTTTATGTTCTATGTTTAATTAATATGACTGTAAAAAATTACAATCAAATTGATATCATTTTAGCTTGGGGTTTTGTTGTATTCAGAGTCTTACACTTTTTTATAAGGCTAAAAAATCAAAGGAATCTAAATATAAGATCAAGAACTCTCACTTTTGTTTTGAGCCTTATTTTTCTTACTATTGGATGGATAAACTTATTAATTAATTTTATTAAAATTTCATAAGTCAAAGATAAAATTTTTTGATAATTAATACTAAATTATGCTAAGACATTATAAATTTAAAGAATTAGGCAACAATAATTATGGATGGTTAAATGCAAGATATCATTTTAATTTTGCTAATTATTTTAATCCACAATTAAAAACTAGGAACCCTTTAGTAGTTTGGAATGATGATACAATCCAACCTCAAACAGGTTTTCCTATGCATTCCCATAAAAATATGGAAATTATAACCTATATAAGAAAGGGTTTAATTAATCATAAGGATGATATTGGTAATTCTGGTGAAATTAAATCTGGTCAAATTCAGATCATGTCCGCCGGTTCTGGCATAACGCATTCAGAATATAATTCATCAAACGAGGAAACGTTACTTTTTCAAATCTGGATTGAGCCCAATCAATTAAATGTTAAGCCAAGATGGAAAAATATTAACCTTTCAGATGAAACTAATGATAATATTCAAGTTTTAGCATCAGGTGAAGAAAAATATAATAATCTTGATATTCTTAATATATATCAAGACGCCTCATTATTAAGAATTTGTGGAAGCAAAGAAGTTGTACCTTATTCCATTAATAATAATAGACATTGTTATTTTGTATTGTCCAAGGGGAATGTGTTCATTGATGAAAAGGAGATTAATGAACGAGATGGTGTTTACATTAGGGGTTTGACCGATATAAAATTTGATTTTAAAGAAAAATCAGAAATTATTTTGATTGATATGCCATTAATTAATAGAGAAAGTAATTTTTAATAAATATGGATAAAAAAAGAAATCGTTGGAATATTAGTAATTCGTATTCGAAATTACCAAAAAAGCTTTATTCAAAACAACAACCAGAAAAATCCCTCAATCCTGAAAAAATTTATTTTAATAGTAATCTAGCATCTGAATTGGGATTAAATAAATTTTCAGAAAATGAAATTTTAGATTATTTTTCTGGTAATAAAATTCCGAATGGTTCTATTCCGATCTCACAAGCATATGCAGGCCATCAATTTGGTCGTTTTACAATGTTAGGTGATGGAAGAGCAGTATTAATTGCTGAACATATAAGTCCGCATAATAAAAGAAATGACATTCAGTTAAAAGGTTCGGGTAAAACTCCGTTTTCAAGAGGCGGAGACGGTAAGGCAACATTAAGTTCCGTTTTACGTGAATATCTTATGAGTGAAGCAATGTATAATCTTGGTATACCAACATCAAGAAGTCTAGCCATCATTAAAACTGGTGAAAAGATTTTTAGAGAAAGAGAATATGATGGCGGAATTCTAACTAGAGTGTCATCAAGTCACATACGATTTGGAACATTTGAATTTGTGAGGAATTATTGTTCAAAAAAAGAATTAGAAATTTTTTTTAATTATGTTTTGGAACGTCATTACCCAGATTTGAAAAGTACTAAAAATCAAGCTTTAAACTTTTTTGATGCTGTTATGGAAAATCATGTAAAATTAGTTGTTGATTGGATGCGAGTAGGTTTTATTCACGGTGTAATGAATACGGATAATATGGGTATTGCTGCTGAAACTATAGATTATGGTCCATGTGCATTTATGAATATTTTCAATAATGAAACTGTTTTTAGCTCTATTGATAGATTTGGCCGATATTCTTTTGGAAATCAACCAAAAATCTTACATTCAAATTTGGTTATACTAGCAAATACTTTAATTCCGTTAGTAAGTAATAGTGAAGATGAGTCGATTGAATTATTAAAAGATAGAATTGACAAGTTTTCAAATTATTATAATGAAAAATGGTATAATATGATGTTTAATAAAATAGGTATCATTAATCCAAAATATGAAGATAGAATATTAGTTGATTCATTGATAGAGTTATTGAGCTTTTATAAAGCTGATTACACAAATACATTCGCTTCTCTTACTATGGATTCAGAATATGATGATGATTTATTTAAACAAAATGATTTTAAAAAATGGAGACTTGATTGGAAACAAAGAATTAAAATTTCAAATAATTGTGAAGAAAATTTTAATTTGATGAAATTGCATAATCCCATTCAAATTCCAAGAAATTATCTAGTTGAAATTGCGCTTCAAAATTCAATTAATGGTGATTATCAAAAATTGAATGAATTATTGAAAATTATTTCTAAACCATATGATTATAATAAACAAACAAAATTACAAAAAACTCCATTAGGTTTTGATGATTCTTATAAAACTTTTTGTGGAACATAAATATTACTAAATTAAGTTATGAAAAATATATTAGTTATTTCGTTTATAATTCAAATAGCACTGTGTAGTTATAATTATTCTCTTTTAGATTATAATACTACTTCTCCTACATTCGAAAGTAATGTTTGGGAGCCTGAGTATCTGGATTATATTACAATGCATTACTTCGCAACACAAGGATGAGCTGGCTGAACAGCTGTATTTGGACAGTTGTCCAATTTTCAAAATGAATTAAAAAATAATGACGGTTATGAAAATATTGTTATAATTGCTGTTGGTCAAACAAATATAAGCTCTTTTAACGATAATTTTTGTGCAAGTTCAGATTTACCACTTGTGATGGATTCATATCCTGATTTACCAATACGACAACAATTTGAGCCATATTATCAGTCTCATGGTTTAGTTATTTTAGATTATCAGGGAAATTATTTAGCTCACTTAGATGTGACTAGTTTAGGAGATTCTCAAAAAAATTATATTAGGAGTATACTTGAAGAAAATTATCAACAAACTAATATTGGTGATATTAATGATGATAGTCTAATAAATGTTCAAGATATAATAATATTAGTTAATATTATTCTTAATAATGAATTTGATAATACAGCTGATCTCAATTATGATTCATCAGTTGACATTTTAGATATTATTGAACTTATGAATATAATTTTTTAGAAATATCATTCATACTTCAAAAAACAATATTTATGAAATTGACACCTGAAATTATACAAAAAATTCCTAAAGCAGAATTGCATTGTCATTTAGACGGTTCTTTGAGAGTCAAAACTATTATTGATTTAGCTAAAAAGCAAAAAATAGATTTACCCTCAAAAAACGAAAGTGAATTATTGAAAATTGTTTCAGTAGGAAATGAATCAATTACACTAAAAGAATACATAAAAAAATTTGAAATTACATTATCAGTTTTACAAACTCCTTCAAGTCTTCAAAGAGCCGCATATGAATTAGCTATAGACTGTCATAATGATGGTGTAAGGTATTTAGAAGTGAGATTTTCGCCTGTTTTACATACTAAATTTGGAATGAAATTATCAGAGACTATCGAAGCAGTAAAAAAAGGTCTAAAGAATGCATATAATGAATGTAGAATTTTGACTGGAATAATAGTTTGTGGTATCAGGCATATTTCACCTGAGAAATCATTAGAACTTGCAAAATTATCAACACAATATAAAAATAAAGGAGTTGTAGGTTTTGATTTGGCTGGAGCTGAAGAAAATTTTCCAGCGAAAGAGCATAGGGAGGCATTTTATTTAATTTTAAATAATAATATTAATTCTACTATTCACGCAGGAGAGGCTTTCGGTCCCAAAAGTATACATGAGGCTCTTCATATTTGTGGAGCTAAAAGAATTGGTCACGGTACTAGAGTTTATCAAGATAATGACTTATTAAACTATATTAACGATCATAGAATTCCATTGGAAATTTGTTTAACTTCAAATTTAAACACTAACACCGTCAAAACTATACAAAAACATCCATTTTTAAAATATATAAAGCAAAAAGTCAGAGTAACATTAAATACTGATAATCGTTTAATTTCTAAAACGAATTTATCTAACGAATATCAGATTGCTATTGATAATTTTAACTTAGAAAAAAATGATATTAAAACAATTATAGTAAATGGTTTTAAGAGCGCATTTTTGCCGCATCAAAAAAGAGTTGCATTAGTAGACCAAATTGTAGAGGAATTAGATTCTGAATTTAGTTTTTGTTAAATGATATTGATTAATTATCATTAAACGCAATCTTTACATATGCCAGTGAAGAGATGTTCAGCTCGTTTTATTGTATAGTCAGGTATCGATGGAATTGATATAGTTACTGGTAAGCAAGACGATATTCCACAATCTTCGCACAAAAAATGCGGATGATGTTTTAGATCATTATTTGAATGTATCTTCTTATTATCTTTTGCATATCTTTTTAAACCATCTTGATCAATAAATGAATGAATTATTTCAGCATCTTCTAATCTATCCAAAATACGATAAACAGTAGTTTTATCCATATTTTTTTTGAATTTTTCAATTAATTCAATTGCCGATATAGCATCTCCTTTATTGTTAAATTGCTTTAAAATAAGTTGAACTGGTTTTGTTTTACGTATGATACTCATATCAAAAATTATTGCAATTTGGTTGCATTACTTAATTATAATTCATTAATTTTGTTTTAGTGCGATAAATAAATTATTAAAAAAAAAAGTAAAATGCTATATATTTCATTTCAAAAATCTGATTCTTGGGGTATGCTTTCTAGTGCTCTTTGCATGGTACATTGTATTGCAACTCCATTTCTTTTTTTAGCTACAGCCACCAGTTGTTCGCAAACTTGTTGTAGTGCCGCGCCTGTATGGTATCAATGGTTTGATTACTTATTTATATTTATATCGCTTTTCGCTGTTTTTTATTCCACTAAAATGTCTAATGTAATTTGGATAAAATATGCGTTATGGACAAGCTGGTTAGGTTTAACCTTTGTTATATTGAATACAAATATTTTTCAATGGTTTTATTTGTCTAACAATATCAAGTTCATTCCCT
Organism: Fidelibacterota bacterium; assembly: GCA_002704045.1. Lineage (GTDB taxonomy): Bacteria > Fidelibacterota > Marinisomatia > SCGC-AAA003-L08. The sequence continues at coordinate 3,304 of PAFF01000097.1, read as the reverse complement.
CTTTTGCTTTAATCGGTTTCCATTTATATAATTTAAAATTTTGTAGATGTGATGATAATAACTGTTGTTAAATTAAAGTATGAAAAATAAAGATAAATTCCCTATTTTAAAAATTATAAATATTAAATGGAATGAGAATTCTGATAAATTACCAGTTTCTTTAGAATTGCAGTGGGCAACTCAAAACTGGAATTTTTTTGATGTATCTGGATGGTTGAGTGAAAAATACAATTCAACATTAAATAATCTTAACATTGAGCAAATTGGTGTTAAAGAAAGTAGTGGCTGAGGAGGCTGCTGCTAAATTTTTAATAGTTTATTAAAATATATCACTTCATTGAATCCTAATGCTATATCTAAATGAAATAATCAATTTTATTTCTTAGCTCCAATTTCATTCAAAAAGGAAAAAATGTTAAAATATAGTCAATACAAATATGAAAGAATTGATTTAGATACTTTCAAAAAAAAATCAAAAAATATTTTAAAACAGTTTAATTCAGTTAATTCAGTTGAAGAGCAAATAAATCTGATTAAAGATTTAGAAAAAATAATAGCTGAGTGGTCAACATATGCTTCAATTGCAAGTCTTGAGTATAGTAGAAATACTTTTTCTGAAAAAAATAAACAAGAAAATGAATACTATGACAATATAGATCCTGATCTTAAAGAAATCAGTATACAATATGCAGACGCTCTTTTACAATCTCCATTTAGAAAAAAACTAGAAGCAAAATATGGGGATCATATTTTTAATTTAAAAGAAGTAGAAAAGAAAACATTTGATTCAAAAATTAAAGATTTATTGAGAAAAGAATCTGATTTATGTAATAAATATTCTGAATTAATAGCATCAGCTAAAATTAATTTTGATGGTGAGACTTACAATTTGACAGGTTTAGGGTTATTTCATACTGACCCTAGTAGGCAAATTAGAAAAAAATCATATGAAGCTAGATTTAAATTTTTTGAACAAAATTCTAACAAACTAGATAAGATATATGATGATTTAATTAAAGTTAGGACTAAAATAGCACATAAGTTGGGCTATGAAAATTATGTAGAACTTGGGTATAACAAATTAAGTAGGACTGATTACGATTCGGATGATGTAGCAAATTATAGGAAACAAATTGTTGATTATGTAGTACCAATTGCTACAAAACTACATAATCAAAGAAAAAAAATATTAAACTTAGATAATCTTTATTTTTACGATTCAATAAATTTCAAAGAAGGCGATCCAAAGCCTAAAGGTACCCTGAAGCATCTAGTATCTGAGGCTCAAAAAATGTATAAAGAATTATCAACTGAGACTGGTGTTTTTTTTGATATGATGGTTAATGAAGAATTAATGGATTTAGAAAATAGAAAGGGTAAGCGTGGAGGTGGTTTTTGCACTGCATTTCCAATGTATGAACGCCCCTTTATTTTTGCAAATTTTAATGGAACAGACCACGATGTTACAGTATTAACACATGAAGCAGGTCATGCATTTCAAGTTTTTTCATCAAGGATGCAACCGTTGCAAGAATATCATTGGCCAACTTTAGAGGCATGTGAAATCCATTCTATGAGCATGGAATTTATAACTTGGCCTTGGATGGATAAATTTTTCAAAGAAGAAACTGATAGATTTAAATATCTTCATATGGCAAAATCTTTATCATTTTTACCATATGGAGCTTGTGTTGATCATTTTCAACATTGGGTTTATGAAAATTATAATGCTTCTCCCAAAGAAAGAAAAGAGCAGTGGTTAAAACTAGAAAAAATTTATTTACCTGATAGAGATTATGACGATCTGAATTATCCTAAGCAAGGTGGTATATGGCAAGGACAACTTCACATATACCAAATGCCATTTTACTATATAGATTATACTTTAGCTCAAACATGTGCATTCCAATTTTGGATGAAGTTTAACAGAGATAAAAAAATAGCTTGGGAAGAGTATTATAGATTATGTAGAAAAGGGGGTAGTCTACCATTTACAAAGTTACTAGATGTTGCTAATTTAAAATCTCCATTTGAAGACGGTACTTTAAAAGAAGTAATTCAAGAAATTTCTAATTGGTTAGATGGTATTGATCCAAATACTTTAAATTAATTTTCAACATGAATCTCATAAACAAATATAAAGCATATTTTTTTTTAGTTTTGATTTTTGGTTCCATTACATTTGCTGATAATCAAATTGAGGGTAGGTGGCATTTAGTAGGTTATGAAGAAAATATAATGTATGAATTTCAAAATAATTTAAGATACTCTATTTACAGCATTGATGGTATTTTTGGAGATATTGATGAGGCAGGAGCAACACCTAGTCCATACTATATATTGGATGATATCATAACAATAGATTTACACTTTGGAAACATTGTTAATTATCAAATGTTTTTTTATTGTAATTATAATATTGTCGAATTTATAGATATTGATTCAAATATTTTGCATTCTACTATGTTTAAAGAGGATTTTAATTTTAATAATAATGATTGTTATGCTAATATTGAAAATTGCTATGATTTATCCAGTATTGATTTTGGATTATGTGATATGTTTTTAGGATCAGGTTGGAACGGTAATGAATGCGAGAACTTTTCAGGATGTGGTTGGGTCGTTGAGGATATAGACTATTCTGATTTGTTTTTTGAATCAATAGATGAGTGTCAGGCCAATTGTAATCAGTTGAATTGTCAAGATGGTTTCGTTGAAATTAATGGATTATGTTTTAGTGAAATTGATATTTCAATTATTCAAAAAATGATTGATAATAGTTATGAAAGTGGAATTGATTTAGATTGTAATGGTTCACCATATTGTGGTTCACCAAATCCTTATTTTGATTCAGAAGAATTTTGGGGTTATTTAATGTATGATGACATTACTTATCAGTTCTTGGGTAATAACAACGGTATCGTAGAGCCTTTAGAATTAGGCATTCAAAAATGGGAAGACGGGAGGCTCACAGATCTAGACTGTGGAGCGTATATATATTGCCAATTGTCTGGACCTATACCATTTGAAATAAATTACCTAACTGAACTTAAAAGGTTTAGAGTAGAAGGAAATTATTTTGATGGTTACGTACCATATACAATATGCGATCTTGAAATAAACTACAATGATTACATTGATTTTGATTTGAGTTACAATCGGCTTTGTGCACCATTTCCATCTTGTATTGATATTGATAATAATTTCTGGGGTCAATTTGATGATGAATGCAGTGATATTGGTGATATTAATTATGATTACTCTATTAATATACTAGATATAATTACAATGATAAATTATATTT
>PAFF01000096.1 GCA_002704045.1 Fidelibacterota bacterium | reverse complement strand
TCCTAATGATGATATAGATGGTGATGATGTTTGTGGAGATATTGACAACTGCGTTGATGTTGCAAACACAGATCAAATGGATACAGATGGTGACACAGAAGGTGATGTTTGTGATATTGATGATGATGATGATAAAGTATTAGATGAGTTTGATATAGATCCACTTAATTACTTTGTATGTCAAGATTTAGATGGTGATACTTGTGATGATTGTTCGGTTGAGGGTGAGCCAAATATAGATAATGATGGCCTCGATAGCGATATTGATGGTATTTGTGATTTGGGTGACGAGTATCCATTTTGTGCTGCCAATTTCTATGATTGTAATGATGATTGTGGTGGATTAGCTTATGAAAATGAATGTGGTTGTGTTGAGGGAGAAACGAGCTTACAACCTGATTTTTGCTATGGATGTCCTGATCCTGAAGCAAGTAATCACAATAGTATGTTTACCATAGATGATTACAGCTGTATTTATCCTTACAGTCCAGAATTTGAATTAAATTTATCTTTACCTTTATCTCAATACAAGACTGATTTAACATTTAATATTGTTCAAGAAAATGCTGAACCATCTGTTGAGTCTATGATTTTCACGCTTAACGGTGGATCATTAGATATAGAAAACTTAGCTGTAAATGATATCATAGGTTTTGGTACGAGTGAGTATCATAATAATGACAATACTTTGTCTTATACCACTTCAGTGCAAATTACTATTCAATCGATGGATGAAAATAGTGTATCTATTCAGTTTATTGTTGTGGATTCAAATGATCCAAATGTAATAGAACCGTACAATACTTCTATTGCCACATTAACAAATTTAGATGATGGAATGCAGATTCAATACAATGATCAGTCTTGGTTTGGAAAAAATTGGTATAGAGATATATCATTTACACTTGAGAAAAATGGAGGCATTTTTAACAATCCATTATCTCAACAGTTTAATTTTAGTTACGAGGCCACATCTGAAAATGGAGAATTATCTTCTGGCAATAATGTGATAGATTTATCTTCAGATGAACTTAATGCTGAATTATGTACTAATCCAATAGTTATTGATGTACCACACGATGGTAATCCGTCAACCAATGTAGCCGAAGTAACCTTGGATGGTACCTGCTCACAAGGTGTTGGAATTACTTGTGCCTGGTCATTTGGAAGTCGTCAAAGTGATTGTGAGTTATCTCTAAGCTTGACACCTGGCGAATATGAATATTTATTAACAGTTACTGATTTTTATGGGAACGTTGACCAAGAACCCATATCTATTACAGTAAACTCTGAACCTAATGCTGCACCTATAGCATCATTTGATTTCAACTGTCCTGATGATAATTGTTTCCCCGTACATGATGGTGATCCTGAAACTAATAATGTAGATATCACGGTAACTTCAACTTCAACTGATCCAGACGATGACTCAATTAGCTGTCTTTGGTATCATAATAATACATATGTTGATGACCCTGATTGTGGAGACTTTACATTTACGGCTCAATCTGAGGAAAGTTACGATGTATCTCTTTATGTTATAGATTCATATGGTTCAAGTACTAATGTGTCTGGTTCGATAGATATAGGCCCAGAGCAAAATAATGTTCCAACAGTTATTGCAGATGATGATCAAATAGTAACTTTGGTTCACGATAATCAATTAGGTGGTGAAATTGATGTAGAAGTATGTTCACAAGGTAGCGATGATGATCAAGAGGATGTTTTAAGTTATTTATGGTCAAATAGTGAAATAACAGAATGTCAAATAGTTACATTGGAAGAAGGTATACACTGTTTTGATGTTGTTGTATCTGACTCTTATGTTGACTCAGAATCAGATCAAGTTTGCATTACTGTACTTCCTGAGCCAAATCAAATTCCAGTAGTATATGCTTGTGATGATGATACATTCAATATGTTACACGATAGTAATCCTGAGCCAACTCCTTTTACATATAGTTGTTTAAATGCTTCAGGTCTTGATGATGATTTAGATGAATTAACTGCAACCTGGTACAATTCAAATGGAGAAATTGTTTCAAATGATCTTGAATTAATTGATACAATTTTTGAAACAACATCATATACTCTAGAGGTGTGTGATGCCTACAGTTGCGCAACAGATAGTATGGTTATTACATTATTAGATGAAGATAATTTTGCTCCAGTTGCTGAAGCAGGTGATAATATTGAAGCGTTTGTTAATACAGATTGTAGTCCAGGTGGTTCTGTAATAGTTGAACTTAATGGTTGTTTGTCATTTGACTCAGATGATTCAATTGAACTTTTAACATTCGACTGGAGCTCTAGTACTATTGATCCACCATCAGGAAGTGATTGTTCTGTCCGAATTCCATTATCAGAGGGTTTATATGAATTTGAATTATGTGTTACTGACCCTTATGGTGCTGCTTCTTGTGATTCTACAAATGTGACTGTAGATGAAGTCATTACTGGTCCAGTTATTTCTGAATGCAATGATTTTGGTCCATCAACGCTTCCGCACGATGGTTCGCTTGGCGGCTCGATGGAAGTTGAATTAAATGCCTGTTTTGAATCTGCTTGTGATGTGAACTGCTTATGGACTCAAATTAGTGGAGACTTAGTATTAATTGAATCGCCAAATTCTTGTAGCACTTCTTTCGAAGGTGAAGAGGGTAATTATGGATTTAGATTAGATATTTTTGACACTTATGGAAATATGGATAGTCAAGATTTTGTTTATTCTATACTTGAAGAAAATAATGATGGACCTACAGCTGATGCTGGTTTAGATAGTCAATTTGAAGCTGTTCACGATGGTATTGTAGGTGGATCAGATTGTGTTACACTTGATGGTACTAATTCAACAGACCCTGAGACAGATATTATGTCATATCTATGGATGGACAGTTCTGGTGAAATTATATGTGAAACTGCATTTTGTGACTGTATTATCGTTGAGCTCGGTACTCATACGTTTAATCTTATGGTTACTGATAATTACGGTATTGTATCAAATATTGATAGTGTTAATCACACACTAGTAGAACCTAATGAATCTAATGTAGTTTCTATAGATTATTTTTGTGAAACAGATGATTGCACAGTTCCACATGATGGTGATCCATTAACTAGTTTCGTTAATGTTACAGTTTTAGCAAATGTTCAAGATTTAGATATCCCGGCAGATATGTATAGTTGTAATTGGGAGTGTGCAGGTCTTTCATTAAATGAATGTGAAAATACATTTGCATTATCGTCAGGTCAATACGATTGTGAACTTGAGGTTACTGATGTCTATGGTGACATAGTTTCAAGCTCAACAACAATTTTAACTTTTGATGAGCCAAATAGTACACCAATTGTTGATTCAATTAGTCCATTTTATCAAACATTATCGATTCCACATGATGGAGATCCATTAACTATTCTTGCTCCAGTAGTAGTAAACGTAAATGCTACTGATTTTGATTTAGATGATTTATTTTATTCCTGGACAATCATTGCTGAGGTTGATGGTTCAATAATTGAAAATGATCAATTTACAGCAAACTTTATTTACGAATTACCAGTTGGACTGTATCATATTCATGCTACTATAACAGATTCATATGGAGCATCTGTAGAAAGTGATTCTGTACCTGCTTATGTAACACCTGAAGAAAATATGGCACCAGTTGCAAATGCAGGTGAAGATATTGAATTGTCAGTATTGCATGATGGAATTATTGGCGGAGAGATTATTGTTAATTTAGATGGTAGAGAATCTTATGATCCAGATTTAGTTGACTACATTACTGCAGTATGGTCAACAATTGATAATGGTGTTATAGCAACTGGTTTAGAAGCTGCAGTAGTATTACCAGTTGGATTACATACAGTAGAGCTTACGGTAACAGATCCTTATGGTGATCAAGGATCTGATGTTGTTATTATTAATATTTTAGAGCCTAACCAAGCACCATTTTTAGAATGTTCTATTGAAAATATGGAAATTATTATTCCCCACGATGGTGATCCAACATTATGTACATCTGTTAATTTAGAATGTCCAAATTTTTCTGATCCTGAAAATGATTCAACAAATTGTGTATGGTTAATTGATGGTAACCAATATAGTGGTGATTCTGATATTTGTTTGTCAAATGGAGTTAATCAGATTAGTGTTAGTGCGGTTGATATCTATGGTTCAGAATCTGAAGCTTGCCAATTTACCGTAAGTATAGAAGAAGAAAATGATGCTCCATATCTTGGAGATTGTCCAGAGGTTTTAGAATTTGAACTTGAACACGATGGTTTTCCAAATGCTGGAGAATATTGTTTTAATCTTGATGGAAGTTGTGTGTCAGATACAAATGGAGATGAATTTACTTGTAATTGGGAAACAGGCGAAAGAGATGGAGGTGGAGATTGTTTAGTACCAATATGTTTGCCAGAAGGAGAACATATTTATAGTCTTTTAGTAATTGATGAGTATGGTGCAGAAAGTATATTGAATCAAACTATAATAGTGAATCAAGAACCAAATGAAGCTCCCATTGCAGTATCTAATGATATTGTGCAGTCAGCTGATCACTATTGTAGCGATGAAATTCATACCACTACTATTTCAATGGATGGTGAAGATTCTTTTGATCCAGATGGCGATTCTATTACCTGTTCCTGGATATCTACAACTGATGCTTGTGGTGATGAATGCTCAAGTGATGAATGCAGTTTTGATATAACGTTAGAACCTGGTGATTATACATTACAGTTATCTGTTATAGATAATTACAATGCAGCTCATTCGATACCTGTAAATGTGAGTATACTACCATCTGAAAACGAGGCTCCTGTCATCAGTGATATAAATTACATTACAAATCCAATTCACGATGGTGATCCAATCACTGATTTAGCAAATATTGCTATAGAAAGTGGTGCAATTGATCCTGATGGTGATGAGATCAGTTGTGAATGGAGCGGAACCTTTGGTAATCATAGTGGATGCGATTTAGATATTGAATTGCCCTCTAGTCAAAGTGATTATGAAGGATCTTTATGTGTTACAGATTGCTATGGACTGGAAACTTGTAGCTTAGTATCAATATTAGTTGGCCCAGAACCAAATAATGTTCCTACTGTTGTTGCATCTGAAGATGAAGAAGTTATATTAGTTCACGATAATCAATTGGGTGGCGATATTAATATTGAGATATGTGCTGAGGGTGTTGATAATGACCAAGATATTTTAAGTTACAATTGGTCAAATGGTGCAACGACAGAATGTCAAATTGTTATATTGGAGGAAGGTATACACTGTTTTGATGTTGTTGTTTCTGACTCCTATGTTGATTCAGAATCAGATCAAGTTTGCATTACTGTACTTTCTGAACCAAATAATTCTCCGATTGCTTTTGCTTGTGAAGATCAAACATTGAATATGGAACACGATGGAGATCCTATGCCTACTCCTTATATATTTAGTTGTAATGGAATTGGAAATGATATTGATGGTGATTTATTAACAGCAATGTGGTACAACGACAATGGTGAAGTTGTATCTCAAGGTTATGAATTAAATGTAGAAATAGAACAAACATCAGAGTTTACAATTGAAGTTTGCGATGGTTATGAATGTGATGTTGATTCTGTACTATTAACGTTGTTACCAGAGGAAAACGATTCTCCTTTAGCAAATTGTGAAAATTTAGAGGTTACAATGCCAGATGATTGTGAGTTCGGTGGTTATACTAGTGTTGCTTTAAATGGATGTGAATCCTATGATATTAACAATGATCCTATAACATTTAATTGGTCATCTGGATATTATGATGTAGAATCTGATATAAATGATTGCTCATCTTCTGTTGATCTACCAGAAGGTTTATATTCATTTACATTAGAGGTTTGCGATTCCTATGGAGCTTGTGATATAGAAGAATGTGAAGTAGTAGTAGAGCAACCTGAAAATAATGATCCTGTAGCAATAGCGAGTTATTCTTGTGAAACTAATGATTGTTCAATCCCTCATGATGGAGATCCAAGCAGTGATATAGTAGTCATTCAATTAGATGCTAGCTCATCTTTTGATCCTGAAGATTGTAATTTAACTTATCAATGGTCTGCTGTAAATGTTGGTTGTGAAGAAATTGAGAATTCTACATCTCCAATAACAAGTGCGATTGTTAGAGCTGGGGCCATGATTGAGTTAAATGTTTCTGATATATGGGGTAATACAAATACCATCTTAGTTGAACCTGAAATTCTTTCAGAACCAAACCAATCTCCGATAGCCAATGGTTTTAGCGATGGATGTTCACTAAGTCACGGACTTACAACTAGTTGTGATGCTACTATTGATGGAAGCGGATCATTTGATCCAGATAATGATTTGATTGAATTTGCTTGGAATGATATAAACGGTAATGTTATTGGTAATGAGGAATTCATCTCAGTTAATATTACAGAGGCTTCAGAATACGAACTATGTGTTTCTGATTCTTATTTTGAGATAGATTGTATAATGATTGAGGTGCCATTCGACGATGCCAATGAACCTCCAGTAGCAGTTATTGAGGGTCCAAGCGAAATATTCATTGATCATAATGGTATACCTAATGAAGGTTTATCAAATGATGCGGTTGACATCAATGCCTGTTTGTCATATGATAATGATAATGATATGTATGGATCTATTGATTATGAATTTACTTATAATTGGTCCACATCTCATGGTGATTCTGATGTAGATAATAATACTGAATGTTACGTTTCAACTGGACATTTACCAGAAGGAGTTTATACATATAGTGTAGTTGTTTGTGATTTATTTAATGAGTGCGGATCAGCTGAGCATACACTTACAGTTACAGAGCCAAATGAGACTCCAATTGTCAATGCAGGTGAAGATTTAGCTCTTGATTTAGATGTTGATTGTCTACCAAACAATGGCTTGTATCCCATAGCGTTGAATGGTAGTGGTTATGATGCTGAAGATGATGTAATTATATCATACACTTGGTTTGATAATAGTGATGATTCTATTGTTTGTAGTAATACTGCAAATGAGCAAGATTGTGCCACAGATAAGCCTGAAGGCGAACATTGCTTTACGTATGAGAATACAGATATATATGGTGCACAAGGTACAGATTTTGTTTGTTATTATGTTAGAGAGTATGATTTAAATACTGATCCTATTTCAGATACTGGGTCTGATCAGTGTGTTGATGAGGGTTCTACAATTATTTTAGATGGATGTAATTCTTATGATCTTGAAGAATGTAATTTGGAATATAAATGGTTTAAAGGTGATACTGTAATATCAAATGAATGTACTGCAATAGATGCAGCTCAAAATGTAGATGAAAATAGCCCAGAATTTAACATATATACATTAGTAGTCTCTGATCCATATGGGAATACAAACAGTGATAATGTTACCGTACAAATTGATAATATCAATGTTGCTCCAGAGATTGTTAATATTTCTGATGATCTTAATCTAGAAGTAGATCACGATGGTGATCCTAATACAACAACTGATGAATTTTGTTTGTCTGTATTAGCTTCAGATTTTGATAATGATGAGTTGAGTTTTAATTGGAATTGTTCTTGGGGACAAATGTATGATGAAGCGCAATTCTGTGAAGAGCTGACTGCAGGTGATTATACTTGCTATGTTGAGATTAATGATGGCGCTAGTAAATCTTGTCAAGAATCTGGATATGAAGGTTTAGTAACTTCAGAAATAATTAATATTAACATTGATGAAGAGCTAAATCTTGATCCAACTGCAGATGCAGGAGATGATCAAGAAAATACTGTGATTCACGATTGTCTAACTATAAATTATGTTAACATAGTTTTAGATGGTAGTAATTCATATGACATTAATCAAGATTCATTTGAATGCGAGTGGTCTTTAAATGGTCAGGTGATTTCAAACCAATGCATTGATTCATATGATCAGTATGCCGGTACAAATGAGTTCATATTAAAAGTAACTGATATCTATGGTGCTATTGATCAAGATTCAATGACTTCGATTGTACATCCACAACCAAATTCAGCTCCTGTAGCCAGTGCTGGGCAAGATTTTGAAGCTACAATAGCTCACGATTGTGGACAAACAAATACAGTAGAGGTAAATCTTAACGGTATAGCTTTTGATATTGATGGTGACCCTCTTACTTGTGAATGGGTTCTTGATGGAAATGTTATGTCAAACGATTGTGATTATACATTCTATCAATCAGAAGGTACTGAATATTACGAATTAAGAGTTACAGATTGTTATGGTGAAAGTGATTTTGATACTGTTACTGTCAGGATCAATTCTGAACCAAATAATGTACCTTTTGCAAACGCAGGTGATGATTTAGAAGATACAATTAACCACGATTGTGAAGAAACAAATTCTGTTGAGGTTGAACTTTATGGCTTTGCATATGATGTAGATGGTGATCCTCTTACTTGTGAATGGATTTTAGATGGAAATGTTGTGTCAAACGAATGTGATTATGCTTTTGATCAAACAGAAGGTACAGAATATTACGAACTAATAGTTACAGATTGTTATGGAGCTCAATCAACTGACAATATAATATCGATTGTAAATCCAGAGGAAAACGAATCTCCGGTTGCCATTTTAAGTGATTATATTATCATTGCAGATACGGATAATTCTGAATTAATAAATGGTCTAGGATCATATGATAATGATGGAGATTATTTATTTTATGACTGGGAAACAAATTGTGATGGTCCATTGTATGTTAACGGTAATGCTGACCCAACTGCTTATTATGATGCAACTAATTTAACTGGTAATGCAACTGCATACGTATGTGATATTGACATGACCGTAAGTGATTGCTATGGTGAGGAAGATTTAGAAGATATTACAGTGGTAGTATACAATGTTAATCAAGGACCGGAAATTGAAGCTGAAGGAAGAGATTTTAATGAATCTGATCTTTATCTTTCTAACAGTTGTGGTAATCAGCAATCAGTTCAAACTAGATTGACCGCAGAGGTATCAGATCCAGAATGTGATTTGCTTAGAATTGAATGGTATAATGAAAATCAATTGGTGTCATCTTCAATTATTGAGCCAAATGCAGCCTGCGATTATCCAACAGTTGAGTTAGATCAAAGTTATACAACCTATGATTCTCCAGGCGATTATGATTACACATTGGTTGTAACGGATATATTTGATTGTCCTGAAAACCAGTGGGATGATACTCCACTGTGTACACAGCCTATCACAGTTGATAAAACATATGAAATTACTGTTCACGATTATATAAATAGTGATCCAATAGCCTACATTAAAGTAAGTGAAAATGAATTAGGAGATGTTCCAATTTATCAAAATGGTACAGATTATGAGTTAATAATTCCACACGATGGCAATCCAAATTCTAGTAGCATAAATTTAGAGCTTGATGGATTAGATTCTGAAGATCCAGAGGGATGTGATTTGTCATATGAATGGACTGATATCGATGATAATCTTTTAAGTACAGATAGTATTTTTGAAACCCAATTATCAAATGGTGAACATAGTTTTAGTTTGCAAGTAACAGATCCAGATGGTTCAGTAAATGAAAAAGAAATTTTTGTTACTATAAACCCAGAAGTAAACAATCCACCAATAGCTAATGCTGGTAATGACGAACAGCACGAAATTGCTCATGACTGTGCACTTGGCTACCCACATATAACTATTGGACTTGATGGAAGAGATTCACAAGATTTAGATCTACATTATTTTACTGGTCAACAAGATCCGATAACATATCAATGGTTGCTTGATGGCGAAGAAGTATCAACAGATAGCGAGTATGAATTTTTAACAAATATACCAGGTGAATACTGTTATAATCTTATTGTAACCGATTCATATGGTTTATCATCTCAGATTAATGATGTTTGTCATACTGTTACTTTGGAACCAAATCAAAAACCTGTAGCTATGGTTGAAGGTAAAGTAAATGATATTGGAAATGTTCCAGTTGAAACTGAATTAGTTCCTAATGGTTTTGAATTTGAATTGACTATACCACACGATGGTGATCCAAATACGGGCAGTATTGAGTTTGAAATTGATGCGCTGGATTCTTACGATCCTGAGAATTGTGATATAACCTATGAATGGAAAGATTCATTTGGTAATAATATTGGTTCATCTTCAATTGTACTTATCGATTTACAAGCTGGTCAATATGATTATTCTTTAACAGTTATTGATTCGGATGGCTTAGAATCAAATAATAAAGAAATTTCAGTAATTGTTAATACAGAAGAAAACAATCCACCAATAGCTAATGCTGGTGATGATGCAGAACACGAAATTGCACATGATTGCGCCCCGGGCTATCCAGAAATAACAATTGATCTTGATGGAATAGGTTCACAAGACCCTGATATGCATTATATTACAGGTCAAAGTGATCCGATAACTTATCAATGGCTACTTGATGGTGAAGAAGTATCAACTGACCCTGTGTATTCATATGATCAAAATGAGGGGACTGTTTGTCATACACTTATTGTTACAGGTTCGTATGGTGAAAGTCATCCAACGATTTCAATTGATGATGTTTGTCATACTGTTGCATTGCAACCAAACCAAAAACCTGTAGCTATGGTTGAAGGTAGAGTAAACGATTCAGGAAATGTTCCGGTTGAAACTGAATTAGTTCCTGATGGTATTGAATTTGAATTAACTATACCACACGATGGCGATCCAAATACAAATACTATTGAGTTTGAATTTGATGGACTAGATTCATATGATCCTGAGAATTGTAATTTAACCTATGAATGGAAAGATTCATTTGGTAATAATATTGGTTCATCTTCAATTGTCCTTATCGATTTACTAGCTGGTCAATATGATTATTCTTTAACTGTTATTGATTCAGATGGGTTAGAATCGAATAATAAAGAAATTTTAGTAATTGTTAACCCTGAAGAAAACAATCCACCAATTATTGAAGTAATTTCCGATGTTCAAATTATTGAACCATTGCCTTGGGATGATGAAAAATTACATTGCATAGAATTAGATGTTTTTGATAATGATATTAATTATCAAACTGGTGAAAGCGATATTGTATCATATGAAATTATTGAATCAGATTTAGAGATCGACGAAAATGGATGTTTTTATGTTCCTTTTGCAGATTTAAATATGAATAATAATTATGATTTTACAATTTCTGCCATTGACAGTTATGGTTATAGTACTGTTCATATTTCTAATCATTTGGTTGAGTCATATATTTATCATGAATCAGTGCAATATGAATTTAATGAAGGTTGGCAAATGGTTGGATTTCCATATCTACCATTCATAAATGGTCAAACTAATATTGGAACTAATGATAATTATAATGAAATGGAGATTGAAATTTCAGATTTTCTTGATGACCAAAATGGCTATCAAAGACTGATTGGACCTGGGTTTGCAGCTGAAAACCTTTCAGGTCCTGGTTGGGTTGGAAGTTTAGGGAATATAGATCAATCTACAGGATATTGGCTAAAATTAAGTGATAATGCAGAATTACAATATGAAGGATATTTAGTTGATGAATCTGTTATTTATAATATTCCGCAAGATGAGAGTGTTGGTTATGTATCATTTGGATGCCCAAACACTATGGAAATAGAACAGGCTTTAGGCGATCTCTCTTGTGATGTTATTAATAAGATTACAACCAGTTTGAATGCTGCAGAATGTATAAATGGCACTTGGGTAGGGTCCTTACTCACTGAAGGTTTGGATCCAAAGAAAGGTTATAATATCTTTAAAAATTCTGAATTTGATAATGATAATGACGGCATAGTAGATGAGTTAAATTTTGCTTGGGAATGTAACTACGATATAGATTTAGTTAGAACAAATAATGAAGATATTCAAAAAATAGAAGAAATTGAATTCATTCAATCAAATCAACAATCATTTTATTTCATAGAAAGTATAAATGACGGCAATGAATCAATTGAGCTTAATGGAAATCAATGGATAGTTTCATATTGCAATGGCAAAATAGCTGGATCAAGATTTTGGAATGGCTCTATAACTGATGTTCCAGTTATGGGCTATAATGGTTATGATGAAACACATGGGTTGTGTGAATTTGGTGATACTCCTGAGTTTAAATTATATGATTCAAGCACTGGTGATTATTTAGACTTGTATTTATCTGAAACACCTGAATGGGTTTCTAATGAAACATACATTGTAGGGAATGCATCTATTTCTGGATCTATTTTGCCAGGGGAATTTGAATTATCTTCAGTACATCCTAATCCTTTTAATCCAATAACAAATATTGAATTTGTAGTTCCAGAAAATATGAATGTTTCTATTTCTATATTTGATATATCTGGTAGAGAGATAAATAGACTCCAAGATGGCATTATGGAATCAGGATATCATTCAATATCATGGGATGCTAACTACGTTTCAAGTGGGATATACTTCCTTAAAATTATAGCTGGAAACGAAATTTATTCTAGGAAATTAATGTTGATTAAATAGAAATAAATATATTGATAAAAAAAGTCCCTTAATTTATGGGACTTTTTTTTTTATGTTATTTTAACAATGTTTATAGCAAAAAATATCATTTACATTATCTTTATTACATTCTGTATGAGCAAACCTTTGCTTGTTAGTCCTAATAGCCAAGATACATTAAATTACTTATATATACCTTTTGAATGGACTCAAACCCCAGGTACCCAAAATTATCAAATTCAAATATCAAATGATTCTAATTTTGAAGATATTATTTTTGATGAATACAATTCGTATTTATTAAAGGTCATAGAAGACATTTTTGAATGGGATAGTGAATATTATTGGAGATGTAGAAGTATATTTAATGATGGTTTATTAAGTGAATGGTCTGACACAACTTTATTTAATACCTCTCCTCTTCCTGATGTTTTATTTAATGTGAATACGATTACATATGAGCCTGATTTAGTGTATGATGGAATTACTATATTAGATCAATTGTGGAGCGGGCATATTTTTGCAATAGATTTGGAGGGTAAACCTATTTGGTTTGTTAATAGTAATCCATTGTTTGATAATGGTTTAGAATATGGTTTAGGTTTTACGCAATTATTAAATAATGGAAATATTCTGGGATATGCTGATGGAAGAAGTAATAATGTTCCAGGAAGAGCCTATGAAATGACAATAGCTAACGAACTTGTTTGGCAAGGGCCACCGAATTTAGAAGGGATAGGTGTTCATCACGATGTGATTAGACTCCCAAATGGTAATACTATGGCTCTTGCTTCTAAAGATACATTGCTTCCCTTGCCTAGTGCAGATTGGCCATTTGAAGTTGATAGCATGATGTGGAGAGGAGATAGAATTTTAGAATGGGATGCGCAAGGCAATCAAATTTGGAGTTGGAACTGTTTCAATCACTTTAGTTTAGATGATTGGAACTATAGCCAAATTTTACATACAATTGAATTTGGCTCAGGTTTTTACGATTGGACGCATAGTAATGCTATATGGTATGATCAAATAGATAATTCAATTTTATTATCTGTTAGATACTTAAGTAGAATAGTGAAAATTGATTATAATACAGGAAATATAATTTGGAATATGGGTCGACAAAGTGAAAGTGGTGATGTTGAACTTGGTACTGAAATTGATTTTTCATATCAACACGCAGTAAAAGTTCTTGATAATAGGAATATTATGATTTATGATAACGGAAATGAAAATTTACCGATAACTTCAAGAGGATTAGAAATTCTTGTTGATGAATCTGGACCTGGTATACAAGCTGAGGCTGTTTGGGAATATGAGCTACCAAACGATTTAAGTAGTCCAATGATGAGTGATTGTGATAGATTGCCAAATGGAAATTCATTATTAACCTCAACAGCTAGTAAATATTTGGTTGAGGTTACATCAGATTCTGAAAAAGTTTGGGAAGTTATACCTGGTCAAAATTTTTCAACATATAGAGGAGAAAGAGTTGCAGGTTTGTATCCTCAAATCTTTTCTGTAATAGAACCTGATTTTGTTATGATTGATAGTACAAAGATTATACAATATGAAGGTCAAGAAATGATACTAAAATATATTATTTACAACGGAGGCAGTCAAAATCAAAGATATATGTATACTATTGAGGACCTTAATGGTTGGTTCAATTATCAAGGTTTTATGGACTTAGAATCAAGAAAAGAAGATAGTTTATTTTTTAATGCAAATTTTAATAATATTTATGACGATAATATTGTCACATTTACGATTTATCCAGAAGGTTTTGAAGAATTAAAAAAAACTTATTCATCTAGTATTGATCAGCAATTAAGTAACAATACAATTTCAGTTCCTGAGGACTTTATCATATCTGCATATCCGAATCCATTCAATTCTAATATTAACATAACATTAGATGTTGGTATTAATAAAGTATTATCAATTGAAATTATTGATATTAGTGGTAAAAAAATAAAGAATTTAATTTCAAATAAAGAAATAAATCAAAACTTGATATACAATTGGGATGCCAGTTTGCAATCGACTGGAATTTATTTTGTTAGATTAGAATTAGAGGATAATTTGATTATTACAAAAAAAATAATCTTACTAAGGTAAATTTTGATGTGACATTAATCACATATATTGCATCTTTTTTAAAAAAATTAAAATAAAACTACTATAAATTGTATTTTTTTTTTATATTAAAAATAATTCATATCGGCGGATTATGGGTTTTTTGTAGAAATAAGTATGTATTGTCTTCTCAAATACTTATTTGATTGGAGTCACAAATATATCCATTTAGCCGTATTAGAATTTAGTTAGTAAAAATTTTATTAATTAGATAACATAAACTATGATTAGTATTCAAAAAGGAGGAAACCAATGAATAGTATCATGAAAAAAATATCTTGTTTATTAATAGGTGCTTGTTTAGTAGCATCTGTAACTGCAAATAATGTCAGTAATTATAAACAGGTTAAAGGTGCTAAAAGTGTTGACCAGATTGAAGCAATGGGTCAAATAAAAGCTGAAAATAGTACTAAGGTTAAATTAAACAATGGTAAAAAAGTTGATCCTGTAGTTCAGGCAATTATTGAAAAGCAGGAATATTATAGATCACTTAATATTATAGATTCTGGAGAAGTTACATATAGTAATCTTGATAGAGAGTGTGATGATAATTTAATAACACTTACTGTTGACGGTGGCTCATTCCAGTCTGAAGTATCATGGCAGATACTTCTTGCTGATGGTACATTAATTTATGAAGGTGTTGCTCCTAGTGTAACTGAATTGTGTTTACTAGATGGAGATTATACTTTTGTTGCAATAGATTCTTATGGAGATGGTTGGAATGGAAATACGGCTAACTTTTCAGACGCAGATGGAAATTTGTTGGCTTCATTTGGTTTAGCAACTGGGTCAACAGAATCTTTTGCTATGACAGTTCCTTTTGCAACAGTCGTAGCGGGTTGTACTGATCTTGATGCTGAAAATTATGATGATACTGCTACTTTAGATGATGGTAGCTGTACATACAATGGTGGATGCTCTTCTCCTTTTCAATCAGCTTGTGATGATGGTTTATGTGTATCAACATCTTTCTTTTGCGATGGGTCTAGCGAGTATGGAAATGCTGGCTGGGGCGCTGATTGTTTAGATGGATCAGACGAAGGTGCTGCTTGCTGCGGCTCTGATGATCCATATAGTCCATATACTGAAGAAGTTTGTGTTGAGGATTGCGCAGGTGATGTTTTAGGTGGTGCAGTAGAGGATTGTGCTGGAGTGTGCAATGGTGATTCTGTACTTGATGATTGTGGAGTTTGCGATGGCGATGGTTCTTCTTGTGATTGTGATACTTTTACACTTAATATGGTTGACAGTTTTGGCGATGGCTGGAATGGAAATCAATTTTGTGTTAATGATGAGTGTGTAACATTAGAGACTGGCACAGATGGTACAGCTAGTTTCTGTATAGATTTAAGTGCAACAAATGATATTTCTTGTGGTGGCGGAAGTTGGCCTGGAGAAGTATCTTGGACATTAACAAATGATGCAACTGGTGAAATCACTCTAGAAGGTGGTGCTCCATTTGTTGGTTGTTTAGGATTTTGTCCTGATGTATATGGTTGTATGTTAGAAGGTGCTCCTAACTACAATCCTGATGCTACACAAGACGATGGGTCCTGTGAGCAGTATCCAGGCGCAGACTATGGATATTGGAATGCTAGTTATCCTGGGTTCTACTTAGGTTGTGATTTATATTATATATTTGCAGATTGTACAGATGAAACTGGTTTTGGTATTGTATGTCCAGAAGGTGAAGGCGACGGCATACCAGATCAGTTAGGTGATGGTACCTGTACAGATTTTGGTGATGCTACTGGTAATGGTATTAATGAAGGTTTAGCTTGTGAAGCATTTGGATGTGATGGCGGTGACTGTAATGACTGTTCTGGTGATTGTTTAGGTTCTGATTTAGGATCTGAATGTTGGGACGGGTCTTTTGAATGTGATCTTGCAGACTGTCCAGATGATTGCGACACGCCTGTAACTTTCAATATGTACGATTCATGGGGTGATGGTTGGAATGGCGCTACTTTCACTGTTGTATCTGCTGCTGGTGATCTTATAGGTGAAGGTACCCTTGATTCAGGAGATTATGGATTTGCAACATTGTGTATGCCAGATGGTGACTATGTCGTAACTGTTGGTGGTGGAACATATGATGGTGAAATTACTTGGGATATGGTAGATGCAGATGGTAATATTTTTGCTGCTGGAGCTGCTGGAACGTTTGATGTTACAGCTGGTGCTCCTCCGGTACCAATTCCTGATGCACCTAGTGATTTAGTTGTAACAGGTGTTTTGGATC
This sequence comes from Fidelibacterota bacterium, assembly GCA_002704045.1. GTDB lineage: Bacteria > Fidelibacterota > Marinisomatia > SCGC-AAA003-L08. The sequence goes on along the minus strand of PAFF01000096.1, from coordinate 14,575 downwards.
CTGATAATGGTCCATCTTTAGCTATGACATGGACGCCTGTCGAAGGTGCTGATGCATACAATATTTATATATGGGATGATACACCTCCTATTGATTGTGAAGCATCTTGGGATGCTTGTGTTGAAAGTCTTGTAGGAACTGAATACTACGAAGCTTGTAGTGCAGACGATTGTAGTGGTGGACCTGGTGGTGAGTGTGATGGTAACGTTGTTCCTGGTTTAACAACAGAATGTGGTGATATGGCAGGTCTTGTTGGTTCAGAGCAGTGTCCAGATCCTTGTCCTTATGTTCCAACACCTTGCGAAGAATCTGGTGGTGTTCAATCTTGGGTTGCTGACGGATACTGCGATGCTAGTAATAATACAGAAACTTGTGGCTATGATGGTGGAGACTGTTGCCCCGGTGATTGTGTAGATGCAACATATGATTGTGCTACATGGGGTGGAACCTGCGACGATTGTATTGATCCTTCATCAGCTGATTTAGCTGAAGGTGGTCAGTGTACTGATGGTGGTGAGCCAGAACCAGAAATATGTGAAGCAACATTATATGATGTACAGTTAAATGATACATATGGTGATGGCTGGAACGGTAATGCACTATGTGTTGGAGCCGAATGTGTAACATTGGATACTGGTAGTTCAGGTACTGGTTCATTATGTATAGAAGATGGATTACAGCTTGTTACTTGTGGTGGTGGTTCATGGGGAAGTGAAGTTTCTTGGGCAATATTAGATGCAGATGGTACGATCTTATTGTCTGGTGGTTCTCCATTTGAACAAGAATTTGAATTTGGTGCTACAGGAGATGTTGCTTCTAGCATACCAAATGATAAAAGATTTGTCAAAGGATCTTATAATCATAAAATGTCACTAACCAAGCAGTATACAAATTCTACTATGTTTGATCAAGAAAATCATAGATCTTACTCTAATAGTGGTGTTGATAGAGAAGGTTGGGTGCTAATTGGAACAACTGTTCACTACAGTGAATTCCCAGCAGATAACCTAACAATTATTAATTTTTCATATGGTGAGACAGCATTGCTAGGTGTTTCTTCAGTTAATTTAGCTGGTGAATCTGACATTGCTTCAGCAGAAGGTACTACACCAGAAATGGGTGCTCCATACAACTTAGAAGCATCGGATGCTGGTGATGGCACTGTATCATTAACTTGGGAATATGATGGATTTGAAGTTAATCCATACTTAGATTGTCAAGGTGTCATTTCATGGATAGCTGATGGATATTGTGATCTTAGTAATAATAATCCTGATTGCGGTTATGATGGAGGTGATTGTTGTGAATCAACATGTGTAGATGATGTATATACTTGTGGTGATAACAATCAGTCTGATGATGATGGTGATGGACTTTGGGATTATTGTTGTGATCCAGCCGCTGGTGGAGATTGTGAAGAGCCTGAAGAATGCGTTGAATTAAATGCTACAGGTGCTGCGTATGCTGGCGATCCAAATGGTTGCTATGATGATGGTACTGGCGCTTTATCAAATGCTTTAGAATTTGCATTTGAAGATAATTGTGGTGTTACAAGTATTCAATATGGTACTGATCCAGGAGAATTGACAGAACTAACTGCTGGTCCATTCTTTGGTAGTTTCTTCTTCTTTGGATTTGGTCCTAGTGAAACATATTACTTCATTTTAGGTACTGCGGATGGTGTTTACAGTGATTTATTTGAAGCATCAACAAGTGACTATGATTGTGCTGGTGATACTCCTGAGCCAAGTGCTTGTGGTGAAGCTGGTGGAAATGATAACTGGTTAGGAGATGGTTACTGTGATGCTATAAATAATGTAGAAGCTTGTGGATATGACAGTGGTGACTGTTGCCCAGGTGATTGCGTTGATGGTCCATCATATAGTTGTGAAGACGTTGGCGGAACTTGTGCAACATGCGTTGATCCTAGCTCAGCTGACTTAGCTGAAGGTGGTCAGTGTTATGATGATGGTACAGGTCCAGAGCCAATCTTAGTATTTACATTAGATGGTATATCAGATGATGGTGCTAATGGATCAGCCTCATTTACAATTCCTGAGGATTGTGCTTCACAAAGTTTAGTTGTTGATGGCGGATCTTGGCAGTCAGAAGTTAGTTGGACAATAACAGCTTTTGATACTCCAGATGTAGTGGCACAAGGTGGTGCTCCATATCCTGGTGAAAATGATGGTTATTTAGCTCTTCCAGCTGGTACTCACGTTTTCAACGGTTCAGATTCATATGGTGATGGTTGGAACGGAAACGTTGCTACTATGACATGTGTTCCTGCGCCCCTTGCTGCGATGGATAATAGAACATACAGATATGATTATTCATTAAGCAATGGATCTGGATTGCACGTTGTTCAAGCAACAGATACTTACAAGCCTAAACCGATTGTAATTGATCATAATATTGATAGAGCAGTAACATCATTTAACGTGTATGATTCAAATACAGGTGAAAATGTAGGTGTTGCTTTTGATTTAGCATTCTCACTTCCATCTGATGGTGGATGTTGGGTAGTGACAGCATTTGACGATGCATTAGGCGTAGAGTCAGGTGCTTCAAACGAAGCTTGCTTTAGCGGTTGTTCAACAGCAGGAACAGGTGATTCTAATGGTGATGGATTGCTAAATGTTCTAGACGTTGTTATCATTGTAGGTGAGATTCTTGAGCCAACTTGGGATGGCGAATCTTGCGAATCTGCAACAGCTGACTTGAATGATGATGGATTAGTTAACGTACTAGACATCGTTATTATAGTAGGTGAAATTCTTGAAGGTAGAACAGTAGATGCAAATTCTGCTACTATCTTTAAAGCTGACAATGGTGTAACTATTGAAGCTGATGGATTTGTTGCTGGTATCGAAATGAAAATATCTCACGATACAGACTTTTCTATTGAATTAACTAATAATGCAATGGTAGCAAAGCACGTTACTAAAGAAAATGTAACTCATTTAATTGTTGTTGCACCAGAAGATGATGTAATATTCACATCAAATGGTGACTTCACTATTGATGAGGTTATAGCAGCTAATACCAATGGTGAGTACATTAACTTAACAAATGGTTTGCCAACAGTGTTTGGATTAAGTGCTGCTTATCCTAATCCATTTAACCCAGTTACAAATATGGAATTGTCACTGGTAAATGAAGTTGCTGTTTCTATGAACGTATACAACGTTTCAGGTCAATTAGTTGACGTGTTAGTTGATGGCGTTTTAGATGCTGGATATCATAGCATAACTTGGGATGCTGCTAATATTTCAAGTGGTGTATATTTTGTGAAAGTTATTGCTGGATCAAATGTATCAATGCAAAAAGTAATGCTTCTTAAATAATTTAAGAACATCTTAATTATGAAAGCCCTATCTGATTGCAGATAGGGCTTTCTTTTTTTAGTTAAGAAATTGATAAATTATATATAATGGAAGTAAAAAATTTAATCATCATATTATTCCTATCTTTAGCTTTGAGTGCTTTTGAGGAATGTGGAACAGTCCCTGATTTTGAAAACTATCAAAAAAATATAAAAAATTTTTCTGTTGAAAAGGCAAACATTGAACGTGATGAAATGCCAAATATAATATGGGCACCGATAACATTTCATATAGTTAGATCAGATAATGGAGTAGGAGGGTTACCTCCTCACAGAATTGACATAGGTTTATCTGATATTTTAAATGCATATTCAAACTCCAATATTTTGCCATATCAACTTGGAAATATTGATTACATTGATAATTCAGATTTTCTATCAATAGAATCATACGAAGAAATGGATCAATTGAGGCAAATAAATGTAGTTGAAAACTCAATTAATATTTATGCTGTAGATATATTAAATAATGGTGAAAATGATTTGTGCGGGATATCAACATTTACTTGGTATAATACACAGGGCATCATTATGGCAAATAGTTGTTTTGCTACATCAGATAATCATTCAACTCTAGCTCATGAGATAGGTCATTATTTTAATTTATTTCATACTCATCAGGGCTCAGTAGATCCTGATGAAAATGGAGTAATTTCAGGTAATAGTACTGAATATGTAGATGGAACAGAATGCTCAACAAGGGGTGATGGTCTTTGTGATACTCCAGCAGATCCCAATCTTTCTGATCTCGTTGGAGATTCTTGTGAATACATAGGAGAGTATGTTGATGGTCACGGTGATCAATTTGATCCAGATGAAACAAATTTAATGTCATATTCAACAAAAAATTGTAGAACGTATTTATCAAATGATCAAAATATTAAATCTGTTTATACAATTGAGACTGAAAGACCCGAATTGAATTATCCTCCTATTAATCCATTTATTATTATGATAGATTCTAGTATTGTTGAATTTAATGGAGATGGAGATGGAAAGATAAATCCATATGAAGTTGCTTCAGTAAATATCAATATCCAAAATTGGGAAAATTGGCCAGATGCAAATAATGTAGAAATTAATTTAGTATCAAATAGTCCTTATATAAATATTATAGATGGAACTCATTCTATAGATATTCTAAGTTCTGGTCAAAACTATTCAACCGATAGTGATCCATTTAAAATTGAAACCCTTTCAGAATTAGGTATTTTTCATTTAAAAGCAATATTAACTTCAGAAACTCAGAACGAAACAATATATTTAAAAGAATTTGATCTTAAGTTAGAAGTTAGTCTATATCAAGAAAGGTTCCCTTTAACAGGTTACAACCAAGTTGAATCGTCTCCTTTTGTTTTTGATATTGATCAAGATGGCGAAAAAGAAATGATATTTGGAGATTATGATGGGCTTGTTCATTGTATTGATAGACTTGGAAATGAAAAAAATGGTTTTCCTGTTGGTGTAGGAGATGATATTTGGGGAGCACCAGCTATTGCTGATCTCAATTTAGATGGTGATTTTGAAATTATTATTGTATCTAAAAATGGTTTACTTAATATTATAAATTTGTCAGGAGGTCAAGATTTAGTATTAGATTTAGATCAATTTCTAATGGGTACACCTGCGATTGGTAATTTTGATTATGATGACGATTTAGAAATTGCTATTGCAGGCTATTCAAATTCAAGCTATTTATATGTAATAAATTACGATGGTTCACCAGTTGAAAATTTTCCTTTGTTCATTGGAGAAAAAGTCTTGAGAGGCCCTTCAATTTTTGATGTTGATGAAAATGGTCTTCATGATATTGTAATAGCAACTGAATCTAATAATATTTATTTGATTTATGATAATGGTAGTATTGCAAATGGATTTCCTTTTACCTCAAATGGAAAATTTAAATCATCACCATCAGTATTAAGTTCAAATGATGATATTATAATTCTTGCTGGATGTAGAGATAACTATTATTATGCAATTAACAGTTTAGGAGAAATGATATGGAGTTTTGATGCTGGCTCAAGCATTTCTACTTCAACAGGATTTTTAAATTTGAACAATAAAGTAGGTCTTTTCTTTGGGACAGATTTAGGTATTCTGCATGGTTTAGATGAAAATGGTCATATTTTACAAGGTTTCCCAATAAATACTAATAATAGTATTACTATTTCCCCTTCTTTTTCAGATTTAGATAATGATGGGCAAGCTGAAATTATTTTTGGTAATTCGGGTGGTCGTATTTCTTCCTATTCAATTGATGGAGTTTCTACACAATTTTTCCCAATAAATGGTGATTTTTCAATCATTGGATCTCCTTCGATTGATGATATTGATTTCGACGATGATTTAGAATTAATTTTTGGAACAACAGCTGGAATTTCTATTATTGATGTCAAAAGTATAGGTAATAATGAAAACTATTGGAAAATGTATAAAGGAGATATGCATAGGACTGGATCGTTCGAAGTAAATTATGATTTTGAATGTGATAATTTTCTATTAGGTGATTTAGATTGTGATCAAATTATTAACATATCAGATGTGATAACCATTGTTGCAATCATTTTAAACCAAAGTCAGCCAAATTATTATCAGGAGTCAGCTGGAGATTTAAATAATGATAATATTTTAGATATTTTAGATATTATATCAATAATAAATAATATATTAGGTAGCTAAAAATAGGAGTAAAAATGAGATATTTATCGTTTATAATATTACCAATGTTACTTTTTTGTTCTAATCCAAAAGCAGGTGGTAAAAAAGCTGAGGTATTGCAAGGTACTGAAATTGGAATTGAATCAATCAAAGATAATGGAGATGGAACATTAGATATTGCAGTTTATCTTTATACTACTATCCCAGTTGCAGGGTTTCAAGCAGATCTACTTCCAAAAGAATATTTTAATTTAGAAGGAATCTCTGGTGGTATAGGAGAACAACAGGAATTTATGATGAAAGGTGGAAAGTCAACATTTTTAGGATTTTCTATTAAGGGTGCTGTTATATCTGAATCAGAATCTTTATTTTTATCAGATAATATTTTGTGTATTTTGAAAGCCAAAAAAAAGCAGGATATAAAATTCCCATTAGAGGTTAGTTTGGATCCTATTATAGCTGGTAAAAAAGGAGTTAAAATCAACTCAGTAACCAAGCCATTTATCTGGGATAAATAAACATAATTTACTCTTTTGTAAATGTATGTAACTTGTTCTAATTTCTATAGTTAATTTTCTATAAAATTAATAGGTTCAAGTCGAAGCAATTTAAAAGTAAAAAATGCTATAAGCATTTTTTATTCATTTCTTAAAACAGGGGGAGGTTTTAATGATGAAAAGAATATATCTTTTTATTTCTATTTTATTTTTTAATTTTACTTTTACACAAGCAGTATTATCTATGGGTGATGGTACTGTAAACGCAGGTGAAACTGTAATTATATCAACAAATTTATCAAATGATGAAAATATTAGTGGATTTGAAATTCGAATTGTTGATTGGCCGAACTATTTAACAGTATCAAATGTAGAATTAGATGTTTCAACAACTTCTAGAACTCCAAATTTTACGCTTGTAGGTAATGAGCAAGAAGATGGAAGTTTTATAATTTTAGGTTTTGACATAGGAGGTGGTTTCATAGAACCAGGTCAAGGTTCAATTGTTGATATAACATTTACCTCTACCAGTCAGTATAGTACTGAAATACAACTATCAATTCTTCCAGAAGCATCTGTTCTTTCAGATCCAAATGCTTCTGCTGTTGATTTTACAGTAGAAACAGGTTTAGTTACTGTTGTTGGTGAAGATCCTCCACCACTTTTTGCTCCAGAAAATTTAGTAACAGTTGGTGGTTGGGAAATGATGAATTTGTCATGGAGTCACCCTGAGCCCTGGACAGTAACTGGATATTCAATTTTTAGAGATGGTGTGTTTTTAGGTACATCTGAATTTACTAATTTTGCTGATTCAGGTTTAGATATTAATACACAATATTGTTACACTGTATCTGCTTACAATGATTTTATAGAATCTGATGTTTCCAATGAATCTTGTGGTAGTACACTTGATTTATATCTTGAGGAGCCAGGTGATTTAACAGCCTCAGAAAATGGTCTGGAAATTTTTCTTGATTGGAACCCTCCTGGTTTAGGAGAATATACTATGTTTGTTGGAGGTGGTACTTGGGAAAGTGAAGTATCTTGGGATTTACAGTATGAGGGTCAATCTGTTGCCAATGGAGCTGTTGGGCAATATGATCTGTTATTAGCACCTGGTGATTATACAATTTTCATGTATGATACCTTTGGGGATGGATGGAATGGTAACATTTATGAAATTACTGATTCTAATGGTAATGTTGTAGCTTCAGGAACTTTAGAAACTGGTACGGAAGGGCAAGAGCAGTTTAATCTAGGAGGATTGGCAAGAGAGTTGCTTGGGTTTGAAATTTATAGAGATAATCAAGGAATTGAATTCACTACAGAGTCGCAATATCTTGATAACCAAGGTCTAAGTTATCTAGTTGAGTATTGCTATAACATCGTTGCTGTGTATGATGAAGGAAGCTCTGGCTATTCAAATACAGCTTGTGCTACTCCTCAGCTAAGTGAACCATCAAATTTGAGTACTCAAGGTCAGGGTGATCATATATATATGACGTGGGATCCACATCCTGATAACGCGCAGCAAAGTTTTAATATTTACAGAGATGGTGAGTATTTAGATAACACATCTGATGCAATGTTTTCTGACTTTACAGCAATTCATGATGTAGAATACTGTTACACTGTAAGAGCAGTTTATGAAGAAGGAGAATCTCCTGATTCGAATGAAGACTGTGCAATGTGGATGATTTTACCACCGTCTGATTTAGAAGCTAGTGCTGGAGATGGATATGTTGATTTAGCTTGGGGACTTCCTGATCCAAATACAGATGCAGATTTGGTTGGTACTTGGAGTTTAACCTATGATTGGTATTGTACTGGCACGCCCGGCGGTCCAGGAGTTGCAACATTTAACGAAGATGGAACAGGAGATGTTGATGGTTTTCCAGTAACTTGGGGAGGAGCTGATGCAGTTGAGCTTGGTGATGGATTATGTAGCGGAGTTGGAGAATTTGAATATAACGCATATTTTCAATTTGAAGGTTATGCAGTTTATTATTATTTCAGTATAGATGGAGATTACGGAGAAGGGTGGCAAGATGATAATGGTTACAATGGAGAAAACGTTGATGGTATAACAACCATAACGCGCTTAGGAGCAAGAGAAGCTGAATTTTTGAGTAACAATATTATTGACTTAAATGGTGTGAACCCTATTTCACCATTTCCAAATCCTCAAATGGTTGAGTTGGATTTTAATACTAGTAGAGAATTAATATCATGGAATATTTACAGAGATAATAATTTGGTTGCTAATGTTCCATCAGAAGATTTTACATACAGAGATGAGCCATTAGAAAATATGACTGAGTATTGTTACAGTTTAACAGGCGTATATGAAGAAGGTGAATCTCCACAAACTGAGTTAGTTTGCGCTATTCCAATTCCTGGTATAGCTCCAACTAATTTGATTGCATCAGATTTGGGAGGTACAATAAGTTTAGAATGGCAAGCCTCAAATGATCCAAATTTAATTCAATACAATATCTATAAAGATGGTCAAATTCTTGGCTCTACCAATGATACTATTTTTGATGATTCCAATGTCATAGCAGGAGTTGAATATTGTTACGAAGTAAAAGCAGAATATCCATCTGGAGAATCTTTCCCGACAAACCAAGCTTGCTCTACATATGTTTTAAACCCTCCAGTTGGAGTAAGTGCGGTTGGAATGGATGATGAACAATATATTCATGTCACTTGGAATGCTCCAGGTTCTTTAAGAGAATTAACAGTTGAAGTATTGACAGACACTTGGCCAACAGAAACATCGTGGACTCTTGTAGGTTCGGACGGTACTGTAATTGATAATATAGAATCCGGATCACTTACGGAAGGTGGTGTATTGTATCAATGGAGTTATCTAATTGCACCAGGATCATATACATTTACAATATTTGATACCTTTGGTGATGGTATAATAGATCCAGGATATTATAGCTTACTTGTTGATGGTGAATTAGCTGTTTCAGGTGGAGGATCAGGTGGTTTTACTAATGAAGAAAGTACCACATTTAATACTGATGACTTTAGTTTGACAACGACAGTTACAGATCCTTATTCATCTAGAATTAATAATAATTTAGAATATACAAAAAATTATGATGAACAATTAGATATTGATGTAGATAATCCAGATCTGGTAGTTATGAGATCTATTGAAAATATTGATAGAGATTTACTTTATTATGAAGTTTTTAGAGATGATCAATTTTTAGTTCAAGTAGATATTAGTACATTTGAGTATCTTGATTATGATACAGAGCACGATGTCATATATTGTTATTACATAAAAGCAGTTTATGATGAAGGTAATTCTGTACCCTCAAATGAAGCTTGTGATCAATGGATATTACAGCCAGCAAGTGATTTAAGTGTACTGCCAATTGATGGTGCTTTAGAATTAACTTGGCTTGCAGCAGCTTCTGATGTTATAGATTATACAATTTACAGGGATGGTGTAGCAATTGCAAATACAGCTGAAACTACCTATATTGATAATACAGCAGAGCACGATGTATTATATTGTTATACTGTTACAGCTAATTATGATTTAGGTGAGTCCGGTCCAACCAATGAAGATTGTGCTATGTGGATGATATTGCCCCCTGCAGGTTTAACTGCTGAGGCAGGTGATGGTGTAGTTCACTTAGAATGGTTTGAACCTGCAACGGATCTATGTGGAAATTATCAAATCCCTTCATTGCCTTATACTCATCAAGGAAGTAATGTTGGTGCTGGAGATGATTGGCTTGTTCAAGGTTCATCTGGCGCTGATGTAGCTTATTATTTGTATCTACCTACAGCTACAAATATAACTGTATCGGTTTGTAGTCAAAACACTGACTATGATACAAAACTTGAGATTTTTACAGCGGATTTTGATTGTTTTGAGACAACAACAGGATATTATAATGATGATTTTACTTGTAATGATGCACCAGTGGGATCTTTGGCATCTACATTAGATCCTGTTTCATTAAGTGCAGGAAGTTATTATATTGTTGTTGATGGTTTTGGGGGTCAAGAAGGTAACTATGAAATAACAGTTTCTGAAAGTAATTTTGAAGTTGGTGATTGTGTTGCTGATGCTCCATACGATGATGAGTGTTATGAGCAAGTAATTTCACAAGATCCATTTTGTTGTGATAGTTCCTGGGATGATTTGTGCGAAGAGGCATATCAGGCTTGTATAGGTGGAGATAATTTTAGTAATAATGATAGAAATCTACTTGAAAATATAGCTCACGAATCAAACAAGACTAATCAAGAAATTTCTATAGATGAATGGAAAAATGATATGGCAATTAATCAAAATATAAATCGTGATTTGATGTCATTTAACATTTACAGAAATGGTGATTATCTTGATAATGTGTCATCAGAAACATATGAATATGATGACTCTACAGCTGTAAATATGAATGAATATTGTTATACATTGACTGGTATTTACGAAGATGGGGAGTCTCCTGAATCTAATATAGCTTGTGCAACACCTATTCCTGGTGATGCTCCAACTCAATTGGATGTGGTAGGTGGAGAAGGTTTTGTATTGCTTGAATGGAGTGCAGGTAGTGATGGTGTTATTGATTACAATATTTATAGAGATGGTGCATATCTTAACTCAACTTCTGAACTTACATTTCAAGATGATACTGCAATACACGATGTTGAATATTGTTATCAGGTCACTGCTAATTATCCTTCAGGTGAATCATTTCCTAGTAATGAAGATTGTGGAATGTGGATGATATTACCTCCATCTGATTTCACAGCAACGCCTGGAGATGGATATATAGATCTAGCTTGGGGTGCNCCTGATCCAAATATCGATGGNGATTTAGTTGGTACTTGGAGTTTGACCTATGATTGGTACTGTACAGGTGCTCCTGCTGGTCCAGGNACAGCGACTTTTTACGAAGACGGAACTGGAGATGTNGATGGTTTACCTGTAGTATGGGGTGGTGGAAGTACGGTTGANCTTGGAGATGGTTTATGTANTGGAGTTGGAGAATTTGAGTACAACGCGTATTTTCAGTTTGAAGGTTATGCGGTTTATTATTACTTCAATATAGATGGTGATTACGGNGAAGGCTGGCAGGATGATAATGGTTACAATGGAGAAAATGTTGATGGTATAACAACTATAACTCGTTTAGGTGCAAGGGAGGCTNATTTAAGATCAAATAATGTTGTTGATTTAAATGGTATTAATCCTNTATCTGCTTTCTCAAATCCTGAAANGGTTGAAACCATTGAGAGTACAGATAGGGANCTTTTATCNTGGAATATATACCGAGATAANTCATTAATTGCCAATGTTCCAGCTAATGAATTCTCATACAGAGATGAGCCTTTAACAAATATGGTTGAGTACTGTTATAATATAACAGGATTATATGCAGAAGGAGAATCTCCTCAAACTGAAAATGTCTGTGAGACTCCAATACCTGGTGTTGCTCCTATTAATTTGTCTGCTATTGGTGGTGCAGGTTTTGTTGGATTGACTTGGGAAGGTGGAGATCCTATTGAATATATTGTGTATAGAGATGGAGTAAATATTGGATCAACTACAAATATGTATTATGAGGATATTACTGCAGAGCACGATGTAGAATATTGTTATCAAGTTACTGGTTTGTATCCATCTGGCGAGTCTTTCCCAACGAATGAATCCTGTGGAATGTGGATATTAGGTCCACCTGTTGGTTTAAGTTCTGAAGCGGGTAACGGATATATTGAATTGTGTTGGAATGCTCCTGGTTCTCAAAGAAACTTAGAAATTGAGATTTTTACTGATAATTATCCTACTGAAACTTCATTTACTTTAGAATCTTCTGATGGAACTGTTGTAAGTAGTGTAGCGGAAGGAGAACTTACAAGTTCTGAAACATTGTATGAATGGGAATATATGGTTAATCCTGGGCAATACACTTTTAATATCTTCGATTCTTGGGGCGATGGTATATGCTGTGGTTTTGGCTATGGATACTATAATATACTTATCGATGGTGTCATCGTAGTCTCTGGTGGAGAATTTGCAGATTCGGAAATTGTAGAGTTTAACACAGAGGGTGCTTTACTATCAACATTATCAAGTTCAACAGCTGAAACTACAATTTTAGATAAAGACATATGGTATGAAGAAAATATGCCAAATATCCTTGAAAGTATTGAGCATACAGATGAAGTAATTGTAATGAATTCTATTGAATCAAATATTGACCGAGATCTTCTACAATATAATATTTATAGAGATGATCAATTTTTGACTTCTGTTTCTGCAAACGAGAGTTGTTACTTAGATGATGGACTTGAAAATGGAACTCAATATTGTTATTATGTTGTTGCAGAATATGATGAAGGTGAATCTCAACCATCAAATGAAATTTGTGATGCACCTGATGCTGGACCGATGTGTCCACCTGAAGATTTTGTAGCTATAGCAGAAGATGGATCGGTAACTGTAGAGCTAGATTGGAATCCACCATTGGCAAATTGTGGAACATTAAATATTTCAAATGAAGAAAATATTTCAAGAGATTTTATTGGTTATAATGTTTACAGAGACAATGAATTGCTATTATTTACTGAAAATACAGAATATGAAGATGTTGAAATTCAGTTTGGAGTTGAGTATTGTTACAAGGTTAAATCTTTATATGATGATGGGGAGTCTAATCCTACTGAAACAATATGCGTAACAGTGATAGATCCAGCTAATTTTGCAGTTCTTGCAATTGAATCTGCAGATGTTTCATCCGGGAGTGAAATTACGCTAAGTATACCACTAAATAATCCTATTGATGTTGCTGGGTTTCAATTTACACTCACTGATTCTCCTGATGCTCTGACATCTATTGATGTTTTAACNACAGATAGAACNGAAACATTTATTGTATCATTTAATGAGCAGCCAAATGGTTCAGTAATAATAGTTGGATTTGATGTTGGGGGTGGTGTGATTGAGGCTGGTGATGGATCAATAGTAGATATTGTCTACAGTGTAGAAGATGTATTTAGTCAAACTCAAGTTAGTTTAAATATGTCCGATATTTTTCTTGGGGCAACAGACGCAAGTGAATTACCGGTATTTTCAACTGATGGATTTGTAAACATCACTCCTGCAGGTGCTGCTCTTTTAGGTGTTGCAAGTACGACAATTGATTTAAATGCTAGTGGAGATATTGCAATTACCTTAGAAAACGAAGATGATGTATATGGATTTCAGTTTGCAATTGAGGATAATCCAGATATTATATCNTATATAGATATTGTTACAACAGAAAGAACAAATGGATGGGCTATATCTGCACAAGAGAACGATGATAATATAGTTACTGTTGTTGGTTTTGATTTTGCAGGAGGAACTATTTCTCCTGGAACTGGGCCTATCGCAATATTAACTTTTACAGGAGATATTGAAGGGCAGACAAATGTATCAATATATAATCCTATTCTATCGGCAGATAATGGAATTTCGATGCCTGTCGCTACTTCAAGTGGAATTATTAATGTAGGAGGTGAAGCACCAATATTTGGTTGTACAGATCCAGAAGCTATAAATTACGATCCTGATGCAACTGAAGATGATGGTACGTGTGAATATACTGTTATTCAAAGCGTNACACTTAATTCATTTATGNTAAATTCTGTATCTTTTAACGTATCGCCAAATGACTTATCAATTGAGAGTAATTTAGAAAATGTTCCAGTNCTATTGATGAGNGATGATAATGGAGGNTTCTATGCNCCNTCTTTNGGTGTNAATCANCTNGGAGATTTAAGTCTTGAGGGATATAGATGTTTNATNTCAGGNGCATCNGACTANACAGTNTCTGTAGAGGGTATGCCNNTTGAACAAACAACCCCTCTNNTNCTTGANGCATTTAAACTAAATCTATTNCCATATCTTCCACAGATGGAGATGTCATCTGAAGATGTTTTTGGTGATTATTATGATAACATACTGTTAATATCAAACGATATGGGTCAGTTCAATGCTCCATCTTTTGGTGTA
>PAFF01000095.1 GCA_002704045.1 Fidelibacterota bacterium | reverse complement strand
ATAGAAAGAGATCATGAAGAATTAAAAAATAAACTTACCGAATTTGAAGACTATAAAAGTGTAAGTCTTAAGGATATAGAAAGAGATCATGAAGAATTAAAAAATAAACTTACCGAATTTGAAGACTATAAAAGTGTAAGTCTTAAGGATATTGAGAAAAGGCAAAAAGATTTAAACAGGGCTATTGAGAAAAGGCAAAAAGAACATCAAATTCGGCTCCAAGAACATCAAATTCGGCTCCAGGCTCATGATTTGCAAATCTCTAAAGAACATCAAATTCGGCTCCAAGAACATCAAATTCGGCTCCAGGCTCATGATTTGCAAATCTCTAAAGATATGGAATTAATTGAGAGCCAAACAGTAAATATTCAAAGAGAGGCTTCAAACATAAAAAAATCAAAAAAATATATTAAAGAATTGTTACTTATCAATGATCATTTACAAAAAAAGCAAGATATACAATCAAACAATTTAAATATAAGAAAAATTATAAAGTACAGAATAAAGAAATTATTTATTAAATTAAATATATACGATTTATATTTTTTATTAAGATATCAAAAAATTAATCCGATAAAAAAGTTAAAAAAGATAAATTTACCTCCAGAAAAGATTTTATATGACCAGCTATCAGAAAATATCAAAAAAGTATGTGATCAAATAAATTTCAAAGAATTAAAGCAAGTTACAATTATCATACCTGTTTACGGTAAGTGGGATTATACAATTAGGTGCCTCGACTCATTGTATAAAATAAAAACAAAATATAATTTTGAAGTGATAATAATGGATGACAATTCTAAGTCTCTTCCGCCAGACGTAATAATGCAAAACTCCAATAAAGATAACAAAAATATAGTATACTATAAAAATAATAAAAATTTAGGATTTATAAAGAATTGTAACAAAGGAAGTGAATTAGCAAATGGTAAATACATTGTATTTCTAAATAATGATACACATGTCTTTGAAGATTGGCTTGACGAGTTAATCATGACATTTGATAAAAAAGATGATGTAGGAATAGTTGGATCTAAAATTATTTACGAAAATCAAAAACTTCAGGAAGCTGGAGGAATAATATGGAATGACGGTACTGGTATGAACTTTGGAAAGGGAGATATTCAGAGTCATCCTCGATATAATTATATAAAAGAAGTTGATTATGTTAGTGGGTGTTCCTTAGCTATCAAAAAATCATTATTTATTGAAACTGGTAAGTTTGATGATGACTTGCAAGTTGCATATTATGAGGATGCAGCAAAATGTTTTCAAATAAGAGATCAAGGATATAAAGTTATTTATCAACCAAAATCAGTACTTGTACATTATGAGGGGGTTACTAATGGTAAGGATACCACCAGTGGAATAAAAAGTTATCAAGAAGTAAATAGAAGTATTTTTAAAAAAAAATATTTAAGTAATAGAAAACATTCTTATTATGATTATCAAAAATATAAAAATGAAAAAAATATTAGACTTGCAAACGAAATTTACAAAAAGGAAAGGATTCTAATCATTGATAACTGCATACCTACCCCAGATTTGGATGAGGGATCTTTATATATGTGGAATCTTATAAAATTTTTAAAAAATGATAGCAATCTAGTAAAATTTATACCTGCGGAAGAGCTACATGAGGCACGTTCCAACTATTTTGAAAATATGAGACAAATCGGGGTTGAATGCGCAGCATTGCCACATTATTCAAGTGTTAAAAACTTTATAATTGAACACAAAGATGTGTTTACTAAAGCAATAATTACGAGAGTTAATAACTGTGACAATTACATTAATATAGTAAGAAAATATAATAAAAGTATAAAAATAATTTTTAATACTATTGATTTACATCATTTACGTGAAATGCGACAAGCTAAAATAGAAGATAACAAATCTATAAAGTCTCAAGCAGAATACATGAAAAAAATTGAAATGAACTGTATTGAAAAGTCTGATGTTACAGTAGTGGTGAGTGAAGAGGAAAAATCATATTTAATTACAGAGGGTATAGACAAAAATAAAATTGAAGTACTACCTCTACTGAGGGAGGCGAATAACTTTGATATTGCCCCCTATGATGAAAGAGAAAATAAGATCATTTTTATTGGCAATTTTAATCATCAACCTAATGTGGACGGAATAAATTATTTTCTAGAAAATATATATCCCTATGTTTCCACTAAGCTAAAATCTTTTAAAAATATTGAAATAGAATTAGAAATTATTGGATCAAATATGCCAGCCGAATTACAAAAAAAAATAAAAGATTCCAAGCTTAATGTTACATACCGTGGATATGTTAAAAATCTCAATAACATATTATCAAAAGCAAAGCTATCAATAGCTCCTTTAAGATATGGTGCGGGGTTGAAAGGAAAAATAATTTCATCCTTCGAAAATGGCTTGCCAGTATTAGGCAGTAAAGTTGCATTTGAAGGCATTTCCATTGATAGTTTGACAAAAAATACAGAATTAATTGTTGAAAATGAAGACGAATATTTTTTGTCTATTTCTAAACTACTTTTTGATAAAGATGAGTGGAATAATATTTCAAAGAAACTTAAAAATATTGTAACAAAAAATTATTCAGTAAAATCTAATACAAGCAAGATTCAAAAAATAATTTATTAAAAATTAAATACTGTTTGAGTTGAATACTTATGAAATAAAAAAATGAATACATTAAATATAAAAAATATAATAATTTTACTATCAATCCTTACGGGTATTACTGCAACAATCATTGGGTTTGTTAAGTTAGATATAAATGATTTTACTTTAAACAATAGTAATGAAATTATTATATTTTTTTCTTTAATAATTAGTATTTTTCTAATTTCAGTTCTGTTCAGAATTAATAATTTCTTTCTTTCGATTATCCTACTGGTTATTTTTTCATTTTGGTTAGATGTTATAACTCCAGTTTTATCAGTAATATTTTTTTTATTTTCAAGCTACTACTTAGGTAAATTCATAAATTCTACACTTTTTCAAAAGTCGACAGCAGATCTTACTAAGCTATTAATTGGAATAGCAACTTATGGTTTATTGACTAGTATATTTGTACATTTTCCAATTAATTATACTTTTCTTTATATAATAGTTCTTTCTTTGCCAATAATTTATTTTAGGAATGAAATTAATTTTAATCTTGTTTCAAGTTTCTTAATCAACCTTAAGAATAAAAAATCTAATCATTTTTACCTAGACATTTTAATAATTACAATTGGATTTATTTATTTTTTTATTTCTTTAATGCCAGAGATTGGACACGACGCTCTAGCTACACATCTTTTTATTCCTGCCTATATCGAGGAAAATAAGTATTGGCACTTTAATGTAAAATATTATGTCTGGGCGGTTGGTCCAAAGCTTGGTGATTGGATTATTACAATTCCTTATTTATTAGGTGGAGAAACCGCAGCAAGATTATTTAATACATCGTCAATATTTTTGATCTGTTGGTTATTAACTAGCGTTGTTAAATATATTCATAATAATGAGTTAATCCAACGAGGTGTCGTAATTTTATTCTTATCAAGTCCTTTTACGTATGGACTAGGCTCTACTATATTTAATGAACCAATTTGGTCATTATTTATTGTTGCATTCTTTTATTATTTTTTAAAAATCCTATATGACAATGAATATAGTCTCCAAAATTTTTCTATAGCCGGTATATTGCTTGGCGCATCTTTATCCATAAAAGCAATAACTTTAATTCTCTTACCTATTATTATTTTTATTTCATTATTCAGATTACGCAGAATCATAAGTAAAGAATATTTATTTATTTTTACGTCTTTGTTTCTATTTGTTGTAATTTTTAGTATTAAACCATATGCCATTTCCTATATAGCTACAGGGAATCCAGTATTCCCTTTCTTTAATGGGTTTTTTAAATCTGAATTATTTGATACAGCTGCAAATTTTAACAACCCAGTTTGGGGATCAGGTATAAATTGGAATCTGTTTTATCTAATTACTTTTAATTCATATAAATTCACAGAAGCTTTGATTGGAGGTATTGGTTTTCATTTACTGCTTCTTACATTACCCGCAATAATAATTTTCACATTAGAGAAAGATTTAAAGGTCTTATTTTATATATTTATTGCGATTAGCTCTATCTATATAACTTTTGAGTTTACAGCATATTTAAGATATACATTTCCAGCTCAAGTTTTATTAATTTTAGTTTCGGCTCTGATACTTTCCAGGCCAAAATTAGATTTATTTCTTAAAAACTTAATAAAATTAGCATTTGCTATAACTATATTTCTTAATTTATTTTTTTTTGACAGTGGATACGGATTTAAAACAATTAATTTTGATGTAATTAAATATAAGAACGACCATGAAAGAGAGGACTTTCTAATTACCTTTAGCCCCCAAAGAGTGGCTGTTAAGGAAATAAATAAAATTAATGATAATAAATCACCAGTTGCAGTGTTTGGTGGGTCATCTATGGCAGGAATTAAATCTGATGTATTATATCCAAGTTGGTATAACCCATCTTTCTTCTCTAACATATTAGATGTACAAAGTGAAATTGATATGTTCGACACACTAAAAGCTTGGGACGTAGAATATATTTTATACGATAAAAAATGGCAATTCCACGAGCATGGTAAATATATTATTTCTATTACAGATAAATTGGAAAGTTTTGGGGATCATGATTTACTAAAAATTAACGAGCTAAAATATCCAAATATTCAATCTGAAAGTAGAGATACAGATGAAATAATAAAAGATAATAAATTTATCAATATGAATAACTGGAATCATGTAGTTGAAAATTTGTATGATGGAGAGGGGATTATTTCATCAAATATAAATCCTGTTTCACAGATGGTCAGGATTGAACCTAATAAAATATATAAATATTCACTCGTAGCAAAATGTTTTAAAGATGACGTTGTATCTGAAGGCAGGCTCCAGATAAGTTGGTTAGATAAGGATGGAGATTATTTAGCAACTGAGATTGAAATATTTTCGTGTTTGAACGATGAAGAGAAATATTCTATGTTATTAAGATCTCCATATAATGCAAAATACGCGCTTGTATTTGCAACTGGACATACAGATAAATCAATTATATTTAAATCTGTATCATTAAAATAAATTCGATAGTGATATTTAAAATATACTCAATTAAACACAAGTGATAAAATACCGACCTGAAATCGATGGTTTAAGATTTATTGCTGTTATAGCAGTGGTATTGTATCACGCTAATATTGTAATTCCCGGGGGTAATCAACTTCATATAAATCAATTTGATCTTAAATTTTTTAAAGGAGGATTTATAGGAGTTGATATTTTTTTTGTAATTTCAGGTTACTTAATATGTTATTTTATTTTAAAAGGAATTAAGCAAAATAATTTTAGTTTCTCTAATTTTTATGAGAGAAGAGCTAGAAGATTACTGCCAGTACTATATTTAATAATATTTATATCAATACCGATTGCTGTAATATTTATGCACCCAGACCAGCTCATTGAGCTAAGTGGATCGATATTATCTTCACTTGGTTTTGGGTCAAATATATGGTTTTGGCTTGAGGACAGTTATACTGCACAACAGAGCCAGCTGAAACCTTTTCTTCATACCTGGTCTTTATCTATTGAAGAACAGTTTTATTTTATATTTCCTCCATTAGTAATTTTTATTCATAGATTTTTTAGAAAACATTTATTAATTTTTCTTATTGTTTTATTTTTTATTTCTCTTATATGCGCGCAAATTACTAGTAGCAGATATACTGATGCATCTTTTTATTTAATTCATACGCGAGCTTGGGAATTAATTGCGGGATCTATCCTAGCAGTAATTGAATTAGATTATGGTAGACGCAATAATAAGTATCTAAGTAAATTTATGCCTATAGTAGGATTGCTCATTATTTTATATTCATTATTATTTTTTGATGATCAAATGTTTCATCCCTCATTTGTTACACTCTTACCAATTGTCGGCACTATGATACTAATATGGTATTCTGGGCATGGCGGTGTTATATCAAATATGTTATCTACGAAGTTATTTGTCGGAGGTGGATTGATTTCATATGGATTATATCTTTGGCACTTTCCTATTTTTGCTTTTTCTAAAATATTAAATTTTGAACAAACAGCATTATTAAAAATTCTTATAATTTTTATTTCAGTTATATTGTCTATAGTAACTTATATTTATATTGAAAGACCAACAAGGAATAGAAATTTTATTAAATCAAAATATATCATTTCATTTCTCTCTATTATTTTTCTCATCCTTTCAATTTCAAGTGGATACATTTACGTTGAAAGTAAAAAATCAATTAGAAACCTGTCATTAAATGGCGTGTCATATAATGTTGAATATGAAAAAAATAAAAGATTTTCTTATTTGCATGAAATTTGCCCAGAAATTGGCTGGTCGAATTGTAGGAATGTGCAAAATGGAAAGGTAAATGTAATGGTTGTTGGAGATAGTATGGCTATTGATGCAGTTAATATTATTGAACCACTTTATCCTGAATATCATTATATTGTTGATGATGAGTTTGGTGGGTGTCCGCCTCATCCAAACATAATTGAAATTTTACCTCAAGATCATCCATATTTAGCTGAGTGCATTAATAAGAATAAAGAAAGGTTTAATAAGAACAATCTTCTAGGTGTTGATGTAATCGTCATTAATTTATTATATAACTGGTATAAGCCAAAAAATTTAATTCCATACTTGGAATTTTTAAAGAGTAATAATTTTCATAACGTGTTAATTTTTGGTAATTATATTTCATTAAAAGAAAATTTTTATAATCACATGACACAAAATAAGTCTTTATCCGAATCCTCAAGTGACAGAGATATTAAAAACATAATTGACAAGAAATTTTATCTTCAGAATAATTTAGAAATTATTGCTGATAAGTATGAATATAACTTTGTAAATCTAAAAGAAAATATTTGTCCTGATGTTTGTCCAATATTTATTAAGAATTATCCCTATACTTGGGATAAATTTCACTTTTCTAAAGAATTTTCTGGTTATATATCTCAACTATTAAGAGATGAGCTAAGCCCAATTTTCTCAGGAATTCAAAAATAAATATAATGTTACAAAGCAAAACAAAAGAATTATTTATACTTTTATTCTATCAGGAGTTTGCTGGTAAGTATCGTAGTAGTATTTTAGGTTTATATTGGATAGTAATTACTCCTTTATTCATGCTAACAATATATACCTTTGTATTTGGTTATGTATTCTCAATAAAATGGCCTGGTTTTGCTGGTTCAAATTTATTTGAATTTTCTTTGATATTATATTCTGGATTAGTTTTCTATAATACGTTTTCAGAAGTTATCTCAAGATCGCCCACAATTGTAATTGAGAATTCAAATTACGTAAATAAAGTCGTCTTTCCTCTAGAATTGCTTAATGTAATTGCAAGTTCATCCGCTATTATAAATCTAATAATTAATTTAATTTTAATTATAATTTTTAAATTCATCTTATTTAACCAATTTAACTATGAGATTTTATATTTACTTTTTATTTTACCATCCTTTGCTTTGATGATTTTAGGAATCGCGTGGACACTTTCTGCAGTAGGAGTGTTTATAAGAGACTTTCACCATCTTGTAAGTAGCTGCGTTCAGGGATTGCTTTTTTTATCACCGATTTTTTATCCTGTTTCGTCTTTACCACAATGGCTAAAGCCTTTTATTTATTTAAACCCAATTACAATTCCAGTTGAACAGGCAAGAAAGGTAATTTTATTTAATGAGCTGCCAGATCTTAAGATATTGATCCTTTATGGAATTTTATCAATTACTACATCTATAATTGGTTATTATATTTTTATAAAAGCAAAAAAAGGATTTTCAGATGTTATATAAAGATAACTTTGCTGTACAAGTCAAAGATTTAAATAAAGATTTTGCTATTTATAATGTTCCTTCAAACAGATTGAAACAAATGGTAATACCTAAAATTCAAAATTTATTTAGGCTTAAACAAAAAAAATATTATAAAGAATTTTCAGCATTAAATCGAATATCTTTTAATGTTTCAAAGGGTGAATGTGTGGGAATACTTGGAAGAAACGGTGCTGGAAAATCAACTCTTTTACAAATAATTTGTGGTACCCAAACCCAATCATCAGGAAATGTAATTAAGCAAGGCAGAATAGCTGCTCTTTTAGAGCTTGGATCAGGCTTTAATCCTGAATATTCTGGAAAAGAAAATATCTTTTTAAATGGTAGCATTCTTGGGCTAACAAAAGAAGAAATAGAACATAAATACGAAGATATTGTAAATTTCGCAAATATTGGAGAATTCATAGATTATCCAGTTAAACTTTACTCATCTGGCATGTATGTGAGACTTGCCTTCGCAATTGCTATAAATATTGATCCTGATATTCTGATTATAGATGAGGCATTGGCTGTCGGAGATGAGGATTTTCAAAGGAAATGTTATTCGAAGATTGATCAAATAAAAAAAAAAGGAACAACAATATTGTTTGTTTCACATTCTACTCAAACAATCGTTGAAATATGTGACAAAGCTATTTTAATTGATTCAGGTAAATTGTTAATTGAGGGTGATCCTAATAAAGTTGTTAAACTTTATCAGAAGATTCTTTCTGCAACAAACGTCAAAGATGTTATTAAAGACATTGAACGTGAAATACAAAATATACATGAGGAAAACGATAAGCAAATAACACTAGAAGTCAAAAATACCGAAAATAATTTGAGTCAGCGATTTAGTAGTAAACAAGATGAAAGTTGGTTTGATAGTTCTCTGAATACAAGTGAGTCAGTCAAATACGAAAGCACAGATGCTAAAATATCAAATACTCACATAGAAAATTTTAATGGCGAGGAAGTAAACTATTTAAAAAAAGGTTTCAATTATTATATTTGTTATAATGTAAAGTTTAATAAAAAAGCCAGTAATGTTGGTTTTGGAATGCTTATTAAGACATATAGAGGAATAGAAGTAGGTGGTGCTTCTTCATTTCAAATAGAAACGGATCGGTTGCCAATTGTTAACAAGGGAGATCAATACAAAGTAAAGATAAAATTTAATTGTAGTTTTAGAGCTGGTTCATTCTTTTATAATGTTGGAATTTTATCTATAGAAAAAGAAGTTGAGAAATATGTAGCGAGGATATTAGATGCTGGCATTTTTAGAATTATAGAAGAAAAAGAGCTTGTCGCCACTTCACTACTGGATCTGAATGTATCTGTAGAATTTAAGAAGATTTAATAACATTTTATTAATAAAGCTTTATTATCTGTAACGATATAGATGTATATAAATCAATATATATAAAAAAGTTTGAATAAAAAAGAAATTTAGAAAACCTATAATTTCTCCATAGTAGAACAAAGTCATTGATAGAAAAATTAATGGCGTAATTATCATTAGGGACGTGAGGGAATTAATCGTATTGAGATTTGATGCTGTATCAAATTTATTTTTA
This sequence comes from Fidelibacterota bacterium, assembly GCA_002704045.1. GTDB lineage: Bacteria > Fidelibacterota > Marinisomatia > SCGC-AAA003-L08. The sequence continues at coordinate 1,943 of PAFF01000095.1, read as the reverse complement.
AGTAATTTGTAGACCAATGAATGCAAATGCAAATCATCTGGTTCAAATGGGGATTTTTTCTCAAAGAAAATTCTTCGCCAAAAGGTAAAAAATAATTCAAATACAGGATAGAAAACTATACATGCTATCTTAGTTGAATATATGATATTTTCATTGCTCAATATTATAGAAAGTGTCCCAATTAAAAATCCAAGGAAGTATGCTCCATTATCTCCACATATGATCTTTCCTGTAAGAAAATTTATAATGAACAATGTTATGACTGCTAGCAGAATGCAATTGATATAATTGTTAATATCGCTGTTATATTCATATGAATGAAAATTAAAATTTATTAAAATTAAACTAGTTATGCCAAGCATAAGACCATTATTTCCGTCAATAAAATTTAATCCATTTGTAATAAACATTAACGCAAATACAATAAATAAAGTAGTTGAAACACCTGAAAATAAAAAAATTTTATTTAAAAATTCATGATTAAGATCATAAATTTTAAAATCATTTACTAAAATAAAAATTAGTATAGCTGCTATCATTAAAAAGAAGCGTAGCTTACTATTAAAATTTTTCCTTAAATCTGCTATAAGTCCTATTGTGAAGAATATCAGGGCAAAGAAGATAGAATTTATTATTAATAGATCGTTAGTTAAAAATAAATAAATACTAATTGACAATAAAGATAAACCACCAATCTTGATTATTGGTCTAGAATGAATTTTTCTTATTTCTTGCGTAGGATTTCCTAAAATGAAATGAAAAGTATTTTTTGTAAGAAATAAAGTAATAATTATAATGAGTGAGAAGACTGGTACTAAGTACATTAATAAAAAAAAATTTTGCGACCAATACACTTTATAGCTTTTCTAATAGATTAAATAATTAAGTTGTTGTAGAACTATAAACTATTAAATTATTTTAAAAATGTCTTATAATCAATCTGATTACTCAAAAATAGATTTGTCTCTTGTAAAATTTTCAGGCTACTTACTTTGTTTTTTGCCTTTTGTCATCCTAACAGGCCCATTTTTGCCAGATTTGTTCATAAGTATTATGGCATTAATTTTTATATATTTGTCAATTAAGTATAAATTAATAAAATATTACAATAATAATTTTTTTAAAGTATTTTCGATCTTCTATTTATATCTGGTCATCAATTCATTGTTATCTGACTTCAATATCTTTTCTCTACAATCGAGTATAGTATATTTTAGATTTGCAGTATTTGCTTTTGCTGTCTGGTTTTTATTGGATACTTCACAGAAATTACTTACTAAATTTACTGTCATTTTTTTCTTTACTTTCCTTATTGCTCTTCTTGATGGATACGTTCAATATTTTTTTGGTCATACTTTATTTGGACATGTATATGATTGGTCAAGAGGAACCGTCAGACTAAGATTACTGTTAAGTGATAAAATGATTTTAGGAGGTTACTTAGCAAGGTTACTTCCAATTTTAGTTGCTTTAATAATTTATAATATGAAAGCAAATAAACTTAGTTATGCAGTAATTTTTATTTTATTTATTTTATCAGATATAATTATATACGTTTCAGGAGAAAGAACTGCACTGGGCCTATTGTTCTTATCATCAGTTTTCTTAATTTTACTTATGTCTAAATTCAGACTCCTTCGCATCTTTTCCTTACTAATATCAATTTTAGTTATATTTGGGATTACTGTAATTAATCCTCAAATTAAGGAAAGAAATGTTGATTTAACAATTAATCAACTAGGCATTGATGATGATAAAAATGAAATAAATTTATTTTCTCCCAGTCATGAAAGTCACTATAGGAGTGCTTATAAAATATTCCTTGATAATAAAATCCTAGGTAGTGGGGTTAATACTTTCAAGAAAATGGCAGCCCTGGAGATCAGTGGCAACGTGGTACTTTTGGAGAAGTTTAGACCCCATTCCAGTTGAGTATTAATATG
>PAFF01000094.1 GCA_002704045.1 Fidelibacterota bacterium | reverse complement strand
TTATTCTATTGATTGTAATGGTGATGACTATGGTGATGCTTATTTAGATAGTTGTGGTGTATGTTCAGGAGGCAATTCAGGACACGAAGCTGATAGTGACATAGACTGTAATGGAGATTGTTTTGGTGAAGCGTATGAAGATAGCTGTGGCGTTTGTTCAGAAGGTAATACTGGAGTTGAAGCAGATAGTAACCAAGATTGTAATGGAGATTGCTTTGGATTTGCCTATTTAGATAACTGTGGCGTATGTTCAGCAGGTAATACAGAACATGAGGCAAATAGCGATCAAGATTGTAATGGAGATTGTTTCGGTGGAGCAGTATATGATTATTGCTGGGACTGTTCTGGTGGAAATACTGGATTTGAGTTAAACTATAATGATCCAGATTCAGATGGTGTTTGTAATGAAGAGGCATCAAATAATGATGAAGACAATTGTCCAGATGATTACAATCCTAACCAAGAAGATTGTGAATTTGATGGAATAGGTGACGCTTGTGATGACGATGATGATAATGACGGAGCATTAGATATAAACGATATTGATACTTGTAATAATTTTATATGTTCAGATAATGATGGAGATTCCTGTGATGATTGTTCTTCAGGATTCTATGATTTAGATAACGATGGCCCTGATTCGGATGAAGATGGATACTGTAATTATGGTGATGTTGATATAACTTTGTCAGAAGGAAACAATCTAATTAGTTTTTGGGCTTTACCCGAGCAAAAAAGTTTAGACATAGTTTTTGAATCTTTAGGATCTGATGCTTTAGCACTTATTGGTGAAGGTATTGCTGCAACTCAATTATCTGATGGAATTTGGGCAGGAAGTTTAACTGAGGTTGATCCAACAGATGGATATTGGATTAAAACGTATAATAATGATAATGGTTCAAATGATTATTATGAATTTCAAACAGTTGGGTTACCTGTTGCTCCATTAACATATGAAGTACAAGATGGAAACAACTTAATGTCATATCCTTATTATGAATCACAGTCTATCGAATCAGCAATATCTAATACATCCTTAGATGATGGTGTTTTATTTAGAATAATTGGTGAAGGTATTGCTGCTCAAAGGTTGGTGTCAAATGGACAATGGGTTGGTTCATTAACAAGCTTACAAGGTGGGAAAGGATATTGGATGGTTTCAACTGATTATGTAGAGTCATTTGAATACAATGTACCTGATTTATCTAGAAGCTTTGAAATAAATGAATATATTATTCCTGATATTCCTGATGAGTTCAAATATGAGCAATCAACTGCTCAAGCTTTTTATTTTGTAAATGATATTGAATTAAATGATGGGCCAATTGAAATAGGAGATTTGATACTTACTTACAGTAATGATATCATTGTTGGTGCAAGATATTGGTCAGGAAAAATGATTGATGTCCCAGCTATGGGTAATGATTTTTATGATAATACTATTGGATACTTGGAAGAAGGAGATATACCAGAATTTAAAATATACAGACATTCTAATGGTGAATTAATTGATATATATGCTTCAGATATACCTGAATGGAATGATTTCGGTATGTATAACATTGGAACTCTATCAGATAATATTGTTCCTGGTGAAGTATCTTTAAATAATGCATATCCAAACCCATTCAATCCATTAACTAAAATAACCTACAGTATCCCTAGTGAAATGAACGTAGATATTAAAATATATGACATTTCTGGTAGGTTAGTTAATGAATTGTTAAATTCACAAATGTCCGCTGGTTCTCACGAAATAAATTGGGATGCAACTGAAAATGCATCTGGTATTTACTTTTTAAGGATGTTTGTCAACAATAAGTCGTATAGTCAAAAATTAATATTAATTAAATAATATTTATTGATTTGAGATAATATAAAAATGAGTTTAAATAATAACTCGTTTTTATATTACTCTTTTTAGTGTAATAAAATTGTATAAATTCGTGTAAACTAAAAAAATAATCTGTAAATTTTAATGTTCAGAATATAAAAAAATAAATCGAGGTAAAAATGAGATTGAAATTTATTATGTTCATTTGTTTTTCTTTTTTAGTATTGTCTTGTAGTAATCAAGATAGCGATGCTAGGATTAAAGCTCTTGAAACAAAAATAGAAAATTTAAATACTAATTCTTCAAATAACGTTTTATCTAATTCAGATAACTCTAAAAGTAATAATGGATTAAATAAAATAAATCAAAGATTAAACAGTTTAGAATCATCTTTGAAGAAAATGGAAAAATCAATTGCTGATTTATCAAAAAAACAAACAAACAAAAAACCATCGAAACCTTCGGGTCCTTGGAAAAGAGATTATACTTATAAAACATCTGTAGGCAATTCTTACTATCAGGGCCCTAAAGATGCTAAGGTTGTTATTACAGAATGGTCTGATTATTTCTGACCATACTGTAGAAAATCTGTCAGTTTGATGGATGAAATAATGAAAAAGTATGATGGTAGGGTCAAATTTGTTTTGAAAAATGCTCCCAGAGGAAATTTAGATGAGTCAAACTCAAAATATACTGCAGCTTTATGGGCAACTGCTGCTGGTGAACAAGGTAAATATTTTGAGATGTATAAAAAAATGTTTGATAATTTTAGTGATTTGAGAAAAAATTCAGATCTTCCAATCCAACTTGCTGCAGAATTAGGACTTGATACGGAACAACTTAAAAAAGACTATAATAGTTCAAAAGTTAGAGCTTTAGTTAAAAAGGAAAAAGATGAGTTTAGCGGTTTAAGATCACAAGGTATGGATCGTCTAGGAATACCAAAATTTTTGATAAATGGTAAGGAGCCTGCTTCTAGAAGCGTAGAGTCTTGGTCAGCTTTAATTGATGACCTTTTAAAAAAATAATTAAATTAAACAACCTCTTTTGAGGTTGTTTTTTTATGTGATTTAAATTACTTTATATTGTTAAAATTAAGTATAATATTAGTAAGCTTTAATTATTATAAAAAGAAAGGTTTTAGAATTAGTTATGAAGTTATTTTTTAGTATATTGTTTTTTATAAATTTGACTTTTGCGGAAGTTTGTACTAATGATATAGAAAACTTAGATATATGTTTTTCTCAATCTATTCAGCAATCCTTCTATATGTTTAATAATGTATATATAGATAATTTTGAAATTGATTCAGGATCACTTGATCCAAATGATAATACCTCTTGTCCTGATAAAGATTGTGATGTAATTGCAGCTTTTCATAATGATATATGTGTTGGATGGACATATCCATTTAAAAACCCCCCTAACGAAGAGGGTTATTTTACAATTCCAATTATGATGCAGGGTAATGATGAATTAACATCAAATTATATACCAGGAGGTCAAATTCCTGAATTAAGATTATACGATACTTCAACAAATACTTTCTACAGCACAACATCTGAACCTGCGTTAGTTCCAATTAATAATAATCAAATAGAAGTTTTGTCTTCATTATACAGCTCGAATATAATTTTATCCTCCGAAAATACTTTATTTCCATCTGAATATAATATAACTGAGGTTTACCCAAACCCATTTAATTCAAGTACAAAAATATCATATTCAATTCCAGAATTAACAAATTTAAAAGTTTCTATTTATAATGTTTTAGGACAAAAAATAGCTACCTTAGTAGATCGTATTCATCAACCTGGTTTTCATAATATTACTTGGGATGCAGGCGATATTTCTAGTGGTTTTTACTTAGTTAAATTAGATTCAGAATTTGGATCAATTTCAAAGAAGGTTTTATTAGTAAAATAAAAATTTATGTAATTTGAATTTTGTTTTTTCTTTTTTTAGTTACTCTGCCAATGCAGTGAGCTATAAATTCATTATTAGAGTTTATTTCATTTATTAAACTTTTACAATCTTGTTCAACTACTGATATTAATAATCCACCTGAGGTTTGAGCATCTGATAATAATAACTCATTATTTGAGGTTATATTTCTATCTGATTTTATGAAAGGTTTAACATAATCATAGTTCTTTTTAGATCCTCCAGGTATAATATTTTGTTCAAAGAGTTCTTTTGTTCCATCAATAAATGGAATCTTATTATAGTTAATTTCTGAAGATACATCACTGGCTATACACATTTCTAATAAATGTCCCAATAAACCATATCCCGTTATATCCGTACAGGCATTTATTTTATAATTAAGCATAGTATTTGATGAGTTTAAATTTAAAGTTTTCATTACTTTATTTGCTTCATCAATTATTTTTGTTGAAACAATATTTTTTTTTATTGCAGTTGATATTATTCCAGTACCAAGTGGTTTTGTTAAAACAAGACAATCGCCAGGATAAGCACTATCATTTGTTTTTAAGTTATTTTTTTCAACTTCACCAGTTACGGCCATACCAAATTTAATTTCATTATCTTTAATAGTATGACCACCTAAAATAGGTATTCCTGCTTTGTCAGCAATATATTGCCCCCCCTTTAGAATTTCAGTTAAAATATCAATTGGGAGCTTGTGTTCTGGAAATGCAGCTACGTTTAGAGCGAATAAGGGTTTGCCGCCCATTGCATAAATATCAGATAAAGAGTTGGCTGCTGCAATTTGACCAAACTCAAAAGGATCATCAACAATTGGCGTAAAAAAATCTACTGATTGTAATAAAAGTTTTCCATTAGATAATTCATATACTGCTGCATCATCAGCTGAATTATAACCTATTGTATATTTACCTCTTAAATTTTGTTTTAAATTCCCCAAAACTTGGGTAAGATTTTTTTTGCTTAGTTTGCAAGCTCATCCAGCTCCTGAGCTAAATTCTGTAAGTTTTATGTTTTTTGACAAAATAATTCCATTATTATAAAAAGTTTAAAAATATAGACAATAAATGTTGTTTTGTTATTGTTAAGAAAACATAATTTAATTAATTTTAAGTACATAAATTTAAAAATATTAACTAATATAAATGAAATCATAATGCCCGATAACAAACAAAACAAAAATATAAAAGATTTAGAAGTCGTTACCATTCGCTTTGCAGGTGATTCGGGAGACGGTATGCAGCTTACTGGCAATCAGTTTACAGATAATACTGCCATTTTTGGAAATGATTTAGCAACTTTTCCAGATTTTCCAGCAGAGATCCGTGCCCCCGCCGGAACATTAGCTGGAGTAAGTTCTTTTCAGTTGCAGTTTAGCAGTGAGGATGTTCATACCCCTGGAGATAAATTAGATGTTTTAGTTGCAATGAATCCCGCAGCCCTAAAGGTTCATCTAAAGGATTTGAAAGAAAATGGTATACTAATTATAAATGAAAATAATTATACTAAAAGAAATTTCAAGCTTGCTGGATGGGATGAAAATCCTCTAGAAAATGACATTTTAAAACCATACAGATTAGTTAACGAAAACATGACAAAATTAGTCAGTCTAGCGTTGGAAGATATGGGCTTAGGGGCAAAAATAGTTTCAAGAAGTACAAATATGTTTGCTTTGGGTTTAGTGTATTGGCTTTATGAGAGAGATTTTAACACTACCACTGATTTTCTTAAGAAAAAATTCGCCAAAAAACCGGAAATTGTTGAAGCTAACACCAGAGCTCTCAAAGCAGGTTATAATTATGGTGACACTATAGAGATTGTAAAGACCACGTACAAAGTTCCACAGGCTCAGTTTGAAAAGGGTACATACAGNAATGTAATGGGTAATAATGCGACTGTTTTAGGNTTGCTTGCTGCTTCAGAGAAGTCAGGNATTGACTTATATTANGCNGGTTATCCAATTACACCAGCTAGTGATATTTTGCACGGTTTAGCAGCTCGGCAAGATTTTGGAGTTAAAACTTTTCAAGCTGAGGACGAAATAGCAGCAATTTGTTGCTGTTTGGGTGCAGCATATACTGGGAATTTAGCAATAACAGCAAGTAGTGGGCCCGGTATTGCTTTGAAAGGTGAAGCATTAGGTTTAGGTATAATGACNGAGTTACCTATTGTTATAATCAATGTCCAAAGAGGNGGTCCTTCTACGGGTTTGCCAACAAAAACTGAGCAGTCTGATTTATTACAAGCAATGTATGGAAGAAATGGTGAAGCACCATTAGCTATAGTGGCAGCATCNTCACCATCAGATTGTTTTAATGCGGCATTTGAAGCNTGTCGAATTGCATTAGAGNATATGATTCCAGTTATGCTTTTAACNGATGGTTATATTGCAAATGGATCTGAACCTTGGAATATACCAAGTTTAGATAAATTACCAAAAATAAATAATAATTTAGTAACTGATTCAGATGAGAAATTTTTACCATACAAAAGAGATAAAAAAACTATGGCAAGACCCTGGGCTATTCCTGGAGTAACTGGATTAGAGCATAGAGTTGGTGGTTTAGAAAAAGAAGACAATACTGGTNATGTAAGTTATGATAGTGCAAATCATCAACATATGACAAATGTAAGACAAGCAAAAGTTGATGCTATTGCAGAATCTATTCCACTTATTGAAACATATGGAGATTCCAATGGGAGCTTATTATTAGTGAGTTGGGGTGGAACGTTTGGCTCGGTTAGATCAGCCGTAGTTCATGCCAGAGCGAATAATTTGTCTGTTTCTCACATACATATAAAATATATAAATCCATTTCCTAAAAATTTAGGCGAAATATTATTAAAATTTGAAAATGTTTTAATACCTGAATTGAATGCAGGGCAACTTTCAATTATNTTAAGAAATAAATACCTAGTTGATTCTGTTGGATTAAATAAAGTTGAAGGTAAGCCATTNACAACTGAAGAAATATATAATAAAATTTTAGAAATAATAGGAATTAACAATGCCTGAAGAAACAATACAAAAACTAAGAAAAAAAGATTTTGAATCTGATCAAGATGTAAAATGGTGTCCTGGTTGTGGTGATTACATGATTCTAGCTCAAGTTCAAAAAGTTTTTCCAGAGCTTGGNATAAAAAAAGAAAATTTCCTGGTAGTTTCNGGTATAGGTTGTTCTAGTAGATTTCCATATTATATGAANACATATGGTTTTCATTCTATTCATGGNAGAGCTCCTGCTATTGCTTCTGGAGCNAAATTAGCAAATCCAAATCTNGAAGTATGGATGGTTACTGGTGATGGAGATGCAATGAGTATTGGAGGAAATCATTTCATTCACTTNTTAAGACGAAACNTAAATATTAATGTATTATTATTTAATAATAGNATTTATGGTCTAACTAAAGGTCAATATTCACCCACGTCTGAAGAAAATAAGGTAACATACTCAACACCTNCTGGTTCTGTTGATTTTCCATTTAANCCGCCAAGTCTTGCGCTTGGAGCTGGAGGAACATTTATTGCTAGAACNATTGATAGGGAGTCAAAGCATCTACAGGCAATTATTAAAGAAGCTCAACTNCATTCAGGNACTTCATTTGTTGAGGTCTATCAAAATTGTAATATTTTTAATGATGGAGCTTTCTCTGATTTAACAGATAAGGAGATAAAGGCTGAAACTCAATTAATTTTAGAAAATGAAAAACCNATGATTTTTGGTAAANATTCTNATAAGGGAATACATTTAGATGGTTCTAAGCCNGTTGTTGTTGAGATTGGAAAAAAATATTCTATTGANGATATCATTGTTCACGATACNAGTGATAAAGTTTTAGCNATGATATTAAGTGANTTAACATANGATGCTAACTTTCCAACACCTTTAGGAGTTATTTATAAAGAAGATAAACCAACCTATGAGCAATTGTTAATAGATAAGATTGATATTGCTACTAAGAGTCGAAAAATTAAATTACAAGAATTAATTAAAGGTACCAATACTTGGAAAGTCTCTTAATTAATTATTTTGTCAAAAAAAAATAAAATAAAGAATCATTCTTGGATAAAGGTGTTAATTAACACCTTTATTTTTTTTATTGGCTTATCAATAATTGCTTTCATTTCATTATTAGTTATATCAAAAGATTTACCCTCATTAGAACAATTACAAAAATTTGATCCAGAAACCATATCAAAGATTTATTCAGCTGATGGAGTTTTATTAAAACAATTNTACACTCATAAAAGAGATGTTGTTTTGATTAGTAAAGTACCAAAATATTTAAGAGAGTCTTTATTAGTTATGGAAGANAGAGATTTTTANAATCATTCTGGATTTAGTATAAAAGGAATTTTTCGTGCAATAATTATTGATGTTATGACATTAAGTACAAGNCAGGGAGCNAGTACAATCACTCAACAATTAGCCAGAAATATATATAATATTATAGGTTTTGAAAAAACAATAATTAGAAAAATTAAAGAAATCNTAACTGCTATTCAAATTGAAAAAACNTATACNAAATCTGAAATCATGGAAATGTATTTAAATTCAGTTTATTTTGGTCANGGAACTTATGGTGTTCAGGCGGCATCTAAATTTTATTATGGNAAGGATGTTTCAGAATTNTATATTGATGAAGCAGCACTATTAATTGCAATGTTACCTGCGCCTGCTAGGTNTTCACCATTAAAATATCCAGAAAGAGCAANGTTTAGAAGAAACCTTGTTTTAAAACAATTAAAAACAAACGGATATATTGATTCAGAAACCTTTGATATTGCTACAAAAAAAGAATTGTTAAATAAAAAAGATGTAAAAAAAGAGAACTATGCAAATTATTTTACAGAATATGTAAGAAGAGAATTAGAAAAAATTGACGAGGCTTTAAATGTTGATTTATATCAAGATGGATTAATGATTTTCACTACTTTGGATACTAGAATTCAAAATGAGTTTAATAAAAATTTTGAAAAGTTTTTAAAAAAAAATCAAGAAATCTTATTCAATGATATTAAAAATAATGATGAAAAGTTTAATGAAATTTTAGAAATAAATAAAATAGAATCAGATTCATTATATAAAATCATAGATAGTCTTGACGTTATTCCCACGGAACATAGGAATGAATTACTAGTCCAAGGTTCTGGTATAATTATGGATTCCAATAATGGTTATGTATTAGGATTAATTGGTGGTAGACAAGAATCAAATTATGTTGATCACTTTAATAGAGCTACTCAGGCTAAAAGACAGCCTGGGTCTGTTTTTAAACCGTTTATTTATATGACAGCATTTGAAAATGGATATAAGCCTACAACTGAGTTATTAAATCAACCCTTGGTAGTATTTATAGATGATACTACCCAATGGAATCCGCAAAATCATGATGGATCGACAGGCTTACTAACTACATTGAGAGATGGCCTAAAAAGAAGTTTGAATTTAATTTCTGTAAGAATTGTTCAAGAGTTAATAAAGCCAATTGATGTTAAAAGAAATGCTAAAGCGTTTGGATTAAATACGCCAATTAGAGCATTTGATGCAATTGCATTAGGAACATCAGAAGTAATACCAATTGAGATGGTATCAGCATATTCTACAATTGCTAATAATGGTATTTATAAAAAACCAATTGTTATAACAAAAATTAAAAATAGATTTGGTAAAACTATTTGGGAATACACTCCAACGCACAAGGAGATAAAAAATGAATCTATTATTTACCTTGTAAGAGATTTAATGAAATCTGTAATTGATAAGGGAACAGGTTCCTCGATTAGATGGAAGTACAAATTTAATTCTCCTGCAGCTGGTAAAACAGGTACAACTGATAGTAAGACAGATGCTTGGTTTGTTGGATTTACACCTCAAATAACTATGGGCGTTTGGGTAGGTATGGATAATCCTGCCATTTCACTTGGTAAAAAACAGTATGGTTCTTCAGCAGCTTTACCAGTTTGGGCAACAACCATGAAAGACATTTATGAAATTGGAGAATTCCATAGTACGGACAATAATATTATAGAACTAGAAAAAAGTTTAGATTGGTCTCAACCTTCTGGGATTGCTAGGATTGATATTTGTTCAGATACATATAATCAACCTACAGATTGGTGTCCAATTAAAAATGAAATTTATTTAAAAGAATACAAACCATTAAAAAAGTGTAGTAAGCATTCTAACCCATTTTCTAGATTTGAAAATTAGGCATCAATAAGTTTTAGATCAACTGATAATTTACTTTCAATTTTCAGAAATTGATTTTCAATAAAACTAATACTAATGTTTTTTGGTATTTTTATTTCACCGTCAATTTCAAATAAATTGATCCCAGTAATAGGTGCTTGTATTATGTTACTATTTAAATTTTGAATATTTATGTGGTGTTCTGAAAAAAAACTAGTTAAATGATATAATAATCCTTCATTGTCAGTTCCTTTTAAAAGAAATTTTTTAAATTTAAATTCAGATAATTGTTTTGTTTTTTTAAATTTATTTTTTATTGTAAATGTTAAATCTTGATTGGATAAAATTTTTTTTATTTCTGTTTGATTTAATAAGGTTGATATTGATAAGATAATTGCAAAATGATCACCTAATTTTATCATTCTACTTTCATTTATATTACTTCCCGAAGTGGTAATTTTTTTACTTAAACTAGATACTAAACCAATTTTATCATGACCATTAGCAAAAATTATAAATTCATTCATTTTATTTCCTTTATTTATAAGAAATGTTTAAATGCGGTTATTTAAGATTATTGATTTTTTTAGTAAATCATAGCCTTTTGAAAGTTTAATTTCATTAGAGCAAAATATTTTAGCTAGTTTATCCCCTTTTTTAACATTGAAATTACATTTTTTATAAAATAAAATTCCAGCTGTGTTATCTAAAATATCTAGTTTGTTCTTTCTTCCAGCTCCAATTTCTATTAAAGAATATCCTATATCCTTTGTTTTCATAGATTCAATATATCCATTTTGTTTAGCATAAATGTATTTAAAGAATTTTGGTTTATTAGTTTTTTTATCATATAACGAATCAATTTCTCCAGAATGAGAATGAACCATATCTTGAAACTTATTTAAAGCAGATCCATCTTCAATAACTTGATTAATTTTTTTTTGAGGATCAGAAATTTTTAAATTTTTTAAAGTATTAATTGCTAAATAAGTAACAATTTCCATTAAATCTTTTGGTCCTTGACCTTTTAAACATTCAATTGATTCTTGTATTTCACACCATAGTCCACACGAATTTCCAAGAGGTTGATCCATGTTTGTATAAAAGGGATAAACTTCTATATTGAATTTTTCTCCAACACTTTTAAGTATTTCGCCTAATTTTTGTGCATCCTTTTTTGTACCCATAAAAGCACCATTTCCAAATTTAACATCCAAAATAAGTGTTTTAATTCCTTCGGCAATTTTTTTACTCAAAATACTACCACATATTAATGGTATAGATTCAATAGTTCCTGTTAGATCTCTTAATAGATAGAGTTTTTTGTCAGCAGGACAAATTTCTTTTGTTTGACCAATTATTGAAATTCCTACATTCTCAACAATACTTTTAAATTTCTCAATATTTAAATTTGTATTATAGCCTGGTATAGATTCAAGTTTGTCTATTGTACCACCTGTGTGACCTAAGCCTCTGCCAGCAATCATTGGTATGTAACATCCAATTGAGGCAAGTATAGGACCTAAAATAAATGAAACTTTATCTCCAACACCCCCAGTGCTGTGTTTATCAATTATATATTCAGTATTGAGGTAATCAAAGTTTATTTTTTCACCTGAATTAATTATTTCTTTAGTATATAGTGACATTTCCTTTTTAGTCATTCCATTTAGCAAAGTTGCCATAAGCCAAGCGCTAATTTGAAAATCTGGTATTTCATTATTAACGTAAGAAGATATTAAAAAATTTAATTCTTTCGAATTATGTTCTAAGCCCAATTGTTTCTTTTTTATAATTGAAAAAATATTCATTTCTTTCTATAATCGTTAGCTAAATCTATATAATGTTGAGCTCTTTCAAAAATTTCGTTTTTTTCTATTGTTCTAAGTTTTCTTATTGGTTTAGCAGGACTTCCAACCATTAAAGTGTTTTTAGGAACGATGCTTCCAGGTGGTATTAGTGCACCTGCAGCTATCATTGATCCTTCATTTATTACCACTTCATCCATTATAATTGAACCCATACCAATCAAACAATTATCTTTTATAGTACAACCATGAATTATAGCACCGTGTCCTATTGTTACTCCATCACCTATAATAGTGGGTGCTATATCTGTTGTCACGTGTATAGTTGAATTATCTTGGATATTAGTTCTTTTACCAATTCTAATATAATGCATATCTGCCCTAATTGTTGTACCAAACCAAATATTTGTTTCAGATCCTATTCTAACGTCACCTATAATATTTGTTGAATTTGCTATAAAACAAGTTTTAGATATAACTGGTATTTTATCTTTGTATTTAATTATCAAAATAATTCCTTAAGATTTTATTTATTGTTATTTTTCTTTTGAAATATAATAAAGTAAACCAATTCCTACTATACCTAAAAAAATATTAGGTTGCCACATTGCTAAAAAAGGTGAAATTGATCCTCTATCGGCAAATTCCTCACCAGCTATTAAAAACCCCCAGTAAATTACAAAAAAACCCAAGCTAGTTGCCGTACTTAATGCGAATCCACCTTTTTTGGCAATAATACCAAGGGGAGCTCCTATGAGAATGAAAATTAAACTTGCAAAGGGAATTGAGAATTTTTTGTGTAATTCAACTAAATATTTATCAATATATTTTTCATAGTTTGAAATTAGGTTAAAATCATTTTTAACACCTTTTTTTAAATTTTTAAGTTTTCGCAACTCTTTTTTGTAAAGTCTTTTATCATCATCTAGCAATGGTTTTATTTTTTCTTTTTCGTATATTTCAAGCAGATTTGAAATATACAATTGGTTAAAATTAATAGAATCTTTTGTATTTAAATCATTAAGTCTATTTTTAATTCTACCATATATAACTTTTATTTTGTCATTGTAGTTATTAATCTTATCAAGTATCATGAAGTAATTCATTTCTCGATCGCCTCTAATTTTACTATTACGTCTCTGTAGATTTAGATTATCAATTGGAACCACAACATCATATTTAGTATAATCAATTTTTCTATATTCATCTTTGGTTGGATTAAGTTCATGAATCTCTCCATCGTTTAAATGTAAAATTATACCCTGGTCATTGCCTTCAATAGTTCCAGACTTAGCTGTTATGGTTTGCTGTATTTTATTAGGTGTTTTTTTATTGTAAATTGTTATTCCATAAAATATATCATCTTTTCTGCTTTCCAAATAAATAGTATAGTTTGGTATTGTATTTATAAAATATCCTACATCAAATTCAAGATCAGGTCTTTTTCTACTTATATCTCTTGATAAAAGTCTTGCTTTATGGTTCATTTCAGGAAGAGTGAAATTATTAAAGATTGTCATCGCAATTGTTATGAAAATTCCAAAAAATATTGCTGGTTTTATTAATTGATAATTACTTATTCCAGATGTTCGAATAGCAGTGATTTCGTTATCCTCAGATAGCCTACCATATGCCATCAAAGTTGAAATTAAAACGGCCATTGGAACAGCTAATGCCAGCACCCAAGCCAGATTTAAAAAAACATATTCCATTAACAACAATACATCAATACCTTTTCCAATAAATTTGTCCATTGTCCTAAGTAAAAAATTTGCAAGTAAAACAAAAATTAGAACAATTAGAGCTAACATAAATGGTATTAAATGTTCAATGATTATATATCTAGATAATTTTTTCATCAACAAAATTTAGTATCTAAGTAATAATATTCTCAAGACAAATGCTTGTGAGATTAAAAAAAAAAATGTAAAATTAACATCTGTGATTTTCTAAAAAACGAGGTATGGCGCAGTCCGGTTAGCGCACCTGCTTTGGGAGCAGGGGGCCGTAGGTTCGAATCCTACTACCTCGACATTAATTTAGAAGCCTCTTTTATAGAGGCTTTTTATTTTGTAAATTTGATTATGAAAAATTATTTTTTTACAATAAGCTTGTTTGCATTCATTTATTGTCAGGATTATTCTTTAAGTTTTGATGGTCTGAATGATTATATAGCTATTAGTGACAATAATTCTTTAGATATCATCGATGGTATAACTATAACTGCCTGGATTAAAGGTTCCAACTGGCAAAATCTTGAAGCAAATGCTATACTTGCAAAGCGAAATTTCTCAGGAGACGATTTAATAAATTATCAATTTTGTGTTTCAACAGAAGGTTATTTACGATTTGGTTTTAGTTCAGATGAATATAATTATGATCATTGGATAACAGATGACAGCATTAAATTAGAATTAAATACTTGGTATTTTGTTGCAGTTACTTATGATAGAAATTATGTTCGCTTGTATGTTAACGGTAATGAAGTTTACAGCAAGTTTGAAAATGATCCTTTAGAGCCAAATTCTAATACACTGTCTATTGGAAGAGTTATAAGAGATAATAATTCAGATTATGCAGAATGGCAAGGATCCTTATCTGATATTACACTTTGGAATAATGCACTTTCTATTGAAAACTTACATTCAATAATGATAAATACGATTGATTTATCTCATCAAAATTTAATAGCCTTTTGGGATTTCGATTCAGAAACAGAAAATTTATTGAACGACAATTCAGGAAATAATAATCATGGTTTAATTTATGGTGCTGAATGGTCTACAGAAATACCAAATATTTTAACATATGGATGTACTGATCCATATGCAATTAATTATAATATTAATTCAAATTGGGATGATGGAAGTTGTGTTTATAATGATAATGGAGATTTTAGCTTGAGTTTTGATGGAGTTGATGATTGGATTGAAGCTCAAAGTATTAACTTAACTGGTTTTGCATACACAATACAAACTTGGATAAAAATAAGTCCTGTTGACTTTCCACATCAAACTAATATAATTGATGCATACGAAATATCAGGAGATAACAGAAGGTGGGGAATTTATATAGGTGGTACTGAAGATCATTATGGTAAGGTAGCAATAAGTGGACCTGGAGATTTAATGTCCAATGAAAGAATAGATGATGATGAGTGGCATCACGTAGCTCTGACAAGAGATATAAACGGAATATACAATCTTTACATTGATGGAATTATCAATGCTTCAGATAATACCGATATAAATTTTGATTTAAATAATGGTCATTCAATAAAAATAGGAAGTGGACACGATTTTTTTGGTACAAGATTCATGGAGTGTACCATTGATGAAATCCAAATCTGCTTAATAGATAGATATCAGTCTAATTTTAGTCCAACTAGAAATTTTGAAATTGATGAATATACATTATTGAGTTATAAATTTATTGGTGGTTCAAATGGTGATGTCCCAAATGTTGCAATTGATTTTTCTGGCAATGATAACCATGGTAATATTTATGGAGGAGCTACATTAATTGAAAACTATCAAGGTTGTACTGATGAATTAGCATGTAATTATAATGAAGAAGCAACAGAAAGTGATGATAGTTGTGATTACACTTGTCATAATAATGGTGATTATAGTTTGAGTTTTGATGGATTAGATGACTATGTTGAAATAACAAATAATAATTTTGATAATTTAGCTGGTAATTCTATTTCTGTAACTATTGATTATACTCCAATTAGTTTCATTCCAACTACCAATAGTAATGTTAATATGATTATAAGGAAACAAAAATCTTTTCGATTAGAATTATTACCAGATAATAGAATTAGAGGATGTATTCATAATATTAATAATTATGAATGTGTAACAAGTGATATCCATTTGAATGATAATCAGAAGTATAGCATTCTTTTTGATTATGACCTAAGCTATTTAAAGCTGTATATTGATGGAGTGTTGAATTCTCAGCAATCCTCATCAATTATTATGACATTAATTCCAACTGAAAAAGTTACCATAGGAAATTCGTTTTGGTATGCAGAAGAAGATTTAACATATTATTCTAGATGTTTATTAGACAATTTAAAATTGCATATAAATAACGAAATCATTTTAGATTTTAAATTCAATGAAGGGCCATATTCAGATCGAGTGGTTGATTATTCTGGTAATGAAAATCATGGAACAATTAATGGTGCAACTTGGGAATTAAATGATTTAAATCCTAATTTGCATTCTGTACCTAATGAATTCTCAACAATACAAGAAGCTATTGATACTAATGATGTCCTTAAAAATGAAATAATTGAAAATGAGCAAAT
>PAFF01000093.1 GCA_002704045.1 Fidelibacterota bacterium | reverse complement strand
AAGTATTAAATCAAATATTAATTGGAAGCGAATGTATCCCTGGTGGGTGCCACAGCCTTCAAAGCTGCTGTCTTGGGTAAAACTAAGAGGTTTTAAAGTCACCTGAAAGCTATAAGTATATACCAGCGATTCATCCAGTCGATAGAACTAGAGGTAGATTTTCATCTGGTTATGGATATAGAAGAGATCCCTTTGATAGAAAATATAGATTCCATGATGGGGACGATTTTTCAGCTAAAATTGGAACTCCAGTTGTTGCTACAGCTGATGGTGTAGTTAAAAAATCTAAATATTGGGGTACCTATGGTAATTATATTGAAATAGATCATGGTAATGGTTACAGAACTGTTTTTGCTCACTTGTCAAAAAGAAAAGTCAAAGCTGGTGATAAAGTTTTGAGAGGTCAAACTATTGGAAAAGTTGGCAATACTGGTAAGTCAACTGCTTCTCATTTACACTATGAAATTAAAAAATTTGGAAAAAATATAAATCCAAAAGACTATTACTATGATGTTCCAATAGGAACATTCAATTAGATTGTATTTTAATATAATCATCATAATTAATCTTCAAATATCTTATTTAAAATAATTACTAAGTCTTCATAAATTAAAAAAGAATTTAGAAGTTTAATATTGCTTTAAATTTTTTATAGTTTTCAATATGAGATTTTATATAAATGATTTTAAAAGAAAATAAAATTCAAACTAAATCGTATTTCATTGAAACTTACGGTTGCCAGATGAATGTATATGATTCTGAATTAGTAGCAAGTTTCCTAGAAAAATCAGGTTATCAATCAACTTCAGATTATAATAGTGCGGATGTAATATTTTTAAATACATGCTCAATAAGAGATAACGCTGAAAATACCGTTCATAGAAAGTTGGAAAATTTAGCTTATTTGAAAAAACAAAATCCAAAAATGATGATTGGTGTTTTGGGTTGCATGGCTCAAAACTTGAAGAATGAACTGATGGAATCAAAACCTTATGTTGATGTTATATTAGGACCTGATTCGTATAGAAAAATACCTGAGATTTTAGAAAGTAGAAACAAAACCAATAATCATTTTGTAGACACAAAATTATCTAAATTTGAAATTTATGAAGATTTGTTTCCAACTAGAAAATCTGGTGTAAATGCTTGGGTTTCTATAATGCGTGGATGTGATAAGTTTTGTACATTTTGTATTGTTCCATTTACTAGGGGAAGAGAAAGAAGTAGAACAATTGACAGCATTGTTAAAGAGGTTGAAGCTTGTATAGAACAGGGTTTTATTGAAATAACTCTTTTAGGACAAAATGTTAATTCATTTCGTACTCCAGATGGAGAATTCCCTGAATTATTGGACGCAGTATCAAAAGTTAAAGGTTTAAAGCGACTGCGCTATACTTCTCCTCATCCAAGAGACATTGATGATCATTTGTTGAATGTGATGAAAAAAAACAAAAATATTTGTAATCATATTCATTTGCCTTTGCAAGCAGGATCTGATAGAATTTTGAAAAGAATGAATAGAACTTATTCAAAAAAAGAGTTTTTAGATCTTGTTATTAAAATAAAAAAATATTTGCCTGATTGTTCAATTACAACGGATATCATTGTTGGATTTCCAGGTGAAACCGAAGAAGAATTTTCAGATACTCTTGATGTTGCAGAAAAAGTTATATTTGATAACTCTTTTATGTTTAAATATTCTCCAAGACCTGGTACAAAGGCAGCAGGTTACACTGATCAGGTTGATGAAGAAGTTAAGCAAAATAGATTAGAAAGATATATAGCACTTCAAAAAATCTTAACGCTTAAAAATAATAAATTGAAAATTGGAAAAACTTTTGAAGTTTTAGTAGAAAAAGAGAGTAAAAAATCAGCAAATCAATGGGCAGGTAGGCTCGACGGTAATATGTGGGTAGTTTTTGACAAAACTAATGAAAAAATTAAAGATTTAGTTAAAGTTAGAATTTTAGATACAAAAGGAATAACATTATTTGGAGAGAGGGTATAATATTTTGAGATTGTTGAAACTTTTTGTTATAATTATTTTAATTATTGCTTTTGGTACGTTATTATATCAAAATCAAATTTTAAATCCAGATCCTATCACTATTTGGTTATATCCAAATTATCAAATTCAACTACTGCTTCCCATTATCTTAGCATTGACTTTTTTTACTGGATCTATTTTGGGATTTTTAATTGCTCTTTTTCAGATTATTTCTGAAAAAAAAGATTCGATGTCTTTAAGAACAAGAGTTAAGCGCTTACAAGTAGAATTAGATTCACTTAGAAATTATGCAATTGAAGATGATATAGATATTAAAGATTCTAATACTCCATTCGATACAAAAATAGAACAAAAAGAGTCTAANCTTGATTAGTACAATANTNCCTATATTGCTATTATCTATATTTTTGATAATTTCATATTANNCATATNTAAAATTAAAGCCTGGNAATAAAGCAAGGGTTAAAGACTTATACTCAGAAGGANTAGATATGATGGTATTGGGACAACTTAATNCGGCATATCATTGNTTTAAAACAATTATTCAAGANGATACAAATAATATACCTGCTTATTTNAAGTTAGGGCAAGTAGTTNGAGAAGCTAAAAACCCNAAACAAGCTTTAAAAATACATAAATCANTNATNTTAAGAAAAAAAATGTCNATNTATGAAAAAATGGAATTNTATAAAAATTTATCATTGGANTATTTTTCCCTTAAAGATTATGATAANTCAATTGNAGAATCAGAAAAAATTATTGAGCTTGATAAAAAAAANGAATGGGCGATAGAACATNTNATTAAAGTTTATCGTTGCANGAATGAATGGAACAAAGCGACTGANTNTTTGNTAAAATTACATAAAATTAAAAATATTGATAACNCATCTGAAATTGGAAAGTATAAAATACAAGAAGGTAGNCANCTATTAAAAAATAACGATTTTAAATTATCCAGAACTTTATTTGAAGAATCATTAAATATNGATNAAAATCTATTTAANGCTTATCTTTATATTGGTAATTCTTANGCTAAAGAAAGTGACGCAATTTATTCAAAATCACANGATTACAACCCNATTAAAACTGANAATGTNGAACATCAAGATAAATACAACGAACTNTACGATGATGCAAAGCAANTATTANGTAAAGCTATTGCNATGTGGGTTAAATATATTGAGTNTTCAANANATGATACTGGTAAAATTATTGGTAGTATAAAAGATGGTTTNTATGCATTGAATCGATTTGACGAATTAGAAAGTATTTTAAAGCAAATCATTGAAAAACATCCAGAAAACATTCATGCNNTAACTCATCTAGCTGATTTTTATGATCATAAAGGAGAAGAACAAAATTCTTTTGAATTATTGGAAAAAGCTAAAGAAAAATCACCTGAATCAATTTTTGTNAAAGCGATGTTTATAAAATTNAAATTAAAAAAAGAAAATTTAATTGAATTNTCAAANAAGATGGATGCATTGATTCAAGGTATTGGNAANCTTTAGATTTTGAATAATGAAAAAAATAATATTTATATTTGTATTTTCATTTTTTNAANTTTNTNTAATTGCAGGNCCAAATCTAGATCGAATCATCGGTGATGTAATTTCTGGNAATNCGANAGAAGCTCATCAAAAGATTCANTCTNTTNTNGANGANTATCCAAANAATGGTGAAGTTTTATACTTACAGGCCTTATTAATANCNGATGGTAATGACGCTCTAGAAATATATAAAAAGATATATAANAGACATAGAAATAANAAATATGCTGATGATGCTGTTATGAAGATAGGTGAATATTACTATGTTTCNGGATTGTATATACAGGCAGCTGAATGGTTTAAAAAAATTCANATGTACTATAGAAAATCAGAGCATTTAGAAAATGGAATTAATTTATTTTTAAAATGTTTAATCATAGCTGGAAGNAATGATACNGCCTCNTCNTATTCNCAAACATTTAATACNATATTNCCAAAAGTTGAAATTGATAATAGAATTTCTGAATCATTAAAATTTAGTACTGATGATGTTGGNTGTTCAGGTTGNAATGTGATTGAAGAANTAAAACCAGAAANTAAAAAAAAACAATTTTCAATACAGGTTGGAGCTTANAGTAAGAGAGAGAATGCTGAGCTTGCCATGTANAATTTACGTTCAGTAGGATATCNAAGTAGAATTTATGANGTCAAAAAGAAAAACAAAACNTTNCATACNGTAAGATGTGGTTTTTATGAAGATAGAAAATCAGCTGAAAAAATNAAAAAAAGACTTCGNATNCATCTNGGTTATGATCCAATTATAGTTTTNGAATAAATGTTCAATTTATTATCACATAGCATTATACAACATTTAGGCTATTTAGTTACNTTTTTAGCGATTTCCATAAAAGATGTATTNTGGTTAAGAGTTGTTTTGGCTATTGCGCAAATTCTTGCTGGNNTTTATCAATGGATNGAGGGAAGAATTGATATTGTTTTATGGAATATGGTTTTTACTTTNATTAATTTTTATCATATTTTTCAGATATTNNATGAAAGGAAACCTATTAAAATACCTGAAAACATCTTAGATCTTTACAATNGTATATTNCNNAATTTTTCAACAAAAGAGTTTATANATTTTTGGTCNTTAGGTGAGGNAGTTTGTAAAAAAAATNAACAAATTATTAAACAGGGGCAAAAGCAAANACATTTATTATTAATATTGTCAGGAAAAGTTCAAGTNAAAAAAAATAACAAATTAATTAATATTTTANANAGAGGTNATTTTGTTGCAGAAATGAGCTTGATTTCAAATGAAACTGCTTCAGCTGATATTTTTGTTAAAGAAAATGTTGAATTTATAATTTGGGATCAAGCCAGATTGAGATATTTTGAAAAAATAAACAAAGATTTATGGATTAANNTACACAATATCCTAAGTAAAGATTTAATAAAAAAAATAAAGGTTTTTTCTGCAGATTAATACATAATTAAGTGATATTAAATTATTATATTATTTAATAAGTATTAAATCAAATATTAATTGGAAGCGAATGTATCCCTGGTGGGTGCCACAGCCTTCAAAGCTGCTGTCTTGGGTAAAACTAAGAGGTGTGTTCGATTCGCACACGCTTCCGCAAAAAAATAATTTTTATGTCAAAAAAAACAAAATTTAAAAAAGTAAATTCTTCTATTAATTTTATAGATATTGAACACGATATGCTGAAATTTTGGGATGAAGGTGATATCTTTAATAAATTAAGAAAAAAAAATAAAGGAAATCAAAAATGGTCTTTTTTAGATGGTCCAATTACTGCAAATAATCCAATGGGTGTTCATCACGCTTGGGGTAGAACGTTAAAAGACTTATATCAAAGATATCATTCAATGCTCGGTAAAGAGCTGAGATATCAAAATGGTTTTGATTGTCAAGGTTTATGGGTTGAAGTTGAAGTTGAAAAAGAATTAGGATTTAAATCAAAGCGAGACATTGAAGAACATGGAATAGAGAATTTTGTCAATTTATGTAAAGATCGTGTCAGAAAATTCTCTAAAATTCAGACTGACCAATCAAAACGGTTAGGATACTGGATGGATTGGNATAATTCATATTTCACCATGTCNGATGAAAATAATTATACTATTTGGGCTTTTTTAAAAAAACTTTTTAATGATGGAAAAATATACAAGGGTTCTGATGTAGTTCCTTGGTCTGGAAGATCAGGAACCTCGTATTCACAAATGGAAATAATTGAAGGTAGAAAACTTGTTTCTCATTTATCTGTATTTGTTAAATTTCCTCTTAAAAAAAGAAAAGATGAATCTTTATTAGTATGGACNACTACTCCTTGGACATTGACATCAAATATTGCAGCTGCAGTTAATATTAACTTAGATTACCTAATGGTAAAGTCAAATGATGGACAAGTATATTATCTAGCAGAGGAAAATTTTAAATTTGAACGTTTAGCAAAACAATTTAAAGAAAAAAAACAGTGGATTAAAGGTGTGCCTAAATTAAAAACATTAGAGCAAATTTTTAAAGAAAGGGGTGGCTATACAATTGAAGGTAAAATTAAAGGTCAAGATTTAATTGGAATAGAGTATCAAGGACCTTTTGATGAGTTACCTGCTCAACAACAATTTGGTGGATTCCCATTTGTGAATGAAGATTTGAAAAATAAAGAAATAAATGCAATTAAATGTCATAAAGTAATCGATGGTGGAAAAGATGGTATTGGAAATGATAATGTCGTAGCTGGGGAGGGTACAGGTATCGTCCATATTGCAACAGGATGTGGAGCAATCGATAATAAAATTGGAAAAAAAAATAATTTAGTTTCAATAGCGCCATTAAATGATGAATCCAAATATTTAGATGAATTTGGATGGTTGAATGGGTTGGTTGCAACTGATAAAAATACTACCGATAGGATAATTAATGATTTAAAAGAAAAAAAACTTTTATTCTATGCTGAGAAGTATCCACACGTTTATCCGCACTGTTGGAGAAGTGGTGATGAACTTGTATTTAGAACGGTTGATGAATGGTACATTAATATGGATTGGCGCGATAAAATTCACAAAATTGTTGATAATATAAATTGGATACCTGATTGGGGAAATGAAAAAGAACACGAATGGCTTAATAACATGGGTGATTGGATGATTTCAAAAAAAAGGTTTTGGGGTTTAGCGCTTCCAATATGGACATTCGACGATGATTCATTTTATGTAGTTGGTTCAAAGGAAGAATTAAAAAAATTAGCTGTTGAAGGTTGGGATGATTTTGAAGGAAATAGTCCCCATCGACCCTGGATTGATGAGGTTAAAATTAAGCATCCTGATACTGGATTAATTGGCACAAGAATCCCAGATGTAGGTAATCCTTGGTTAGATGCTGGAATCGTGCCTTTCTCTACTTTAAAGTACAACCAGGATAAAGAATATTGGAAGCAATGGTATCCTGCTGATTTTGTAACAGAATGCTTTCCTGGCCAGTTTAGAAACTGGTTTTATTCCTTGTTGGCTATGTCGACGATAATGGATAATTCTACCCCATTCAAAACACTGCTTGGGCATGCTCTTGTTAAGGATGAAACAGGAAGAGATATGCATAAAAGTTGGGGTAATGCTATATGGTTTGAGGATGCAGCTGAAAAAATGGGTGTTGANGTTATGAGATGGTTATATGCATCACAAAATCCAGAGCAAAATTTACGTTTTGGTTATGGAGCAGCAGATGAAGTTAGAAAAAGATTGATTACTTTATGGAACACTTATTCATTTTTTGTTACATACGCAAGATTAGATAATTTTGATCCTAACAGTTATTCTGATGTTAAAGAACTAACTTTAACAAAACTTGATCATTGGATTCTTGCTAAAATAAATGAACTTGTAAAGATTTCTCAAGCATACTATGATAATTATCAGATTTTTAAAATGATAGATGAGGTTGTGAAATTTATTGATAATTTATCAAATTGGTATGTTAGAAGGAACAGAAGACGTTTTTGGAAAAGTGAGAATGACAGTGATAAAATAGCTGCGTATGCAACTTTGTATGAAACACTTATGGTTTTATTGAAAATAATTGCACCAATCACACCTTTCATAACAGATAAAATATATAAAAATTTAGTATCAGGTTCAAATACAGAAAATAATGAAAGTATTCATTTAACTGATTTTCCTTCATATAAAGATGGGTGGATAAATAAAGATTTGATAAATGAGATTGATACAGTAATATCTATTGTAACTATGGGTAGATCTTGTAGAAATTTAGCAAATATTAAAAATAGACAACCTTTAAATGAGCTAATAATATATTCAAATGAAAAAATAGATAAGCTTATTCATAACAATTCAAATCAAATTTTAGAAGAATTAAATATAAAAAAAATTAAATTTATTGAAAATGTTGGAGAGATTATAAATTATAAAATCAAACCAAATTTTTCTATGTTATCAAAGAAGTTTGGTAAAAATATGAAGCAAGTAATTAAATTTATTGAAAATCAAGATACAAAAGAAGTTTATGATAAAGTTAAATATAAAAAAGATATTTCAATCAATTTAAATGGTGAGATTCATACCATAAGTCCTGAAGAAATTATTATTCAAGAAGTACCTGTTAATAATTATTCTGTAGTTTCAAATAAAAAATATACAATTGGAATTAATACATTACTTTCAGATAGTTTGATTAAAGAAGGTATTGTTAGAGACGTTATAAGGCATATTCAAAGTTTTAGAAAAGAAATAAATCTTAACGTTGAAGATCGAATTGATGTTAAAATAGATGGCTCAGAACAGATATTAGATGCATTAACTGTAAATAAGGAATATTTCTTTAACGAAGTATTAGCTGTTTCATTTAATCATAAATCTATTAATATGAATGAAGCAAAAAAAATTAAAATCAACGGTAAAAAAATTAATGTTTATATTAAAAAAAATTTTGAGGAATAGCTTATGAACGAGAAAAAATTATCTAAAGAAAAACTTGATTATTTTAAAGAAATTATAATGCAGAAACGAGAAAAAATAATGGATGATATTTCTCAGTCAAAAGAACGAACAGAAGATATGATAAAAAATGAATCNGTTAATGCTATCTACTCNTCTCATATGGCNGATGCTGGTTCTGATCAGCAAGAAAGAGAAAAAGCTTTTTATTGGTTAAGTNGNGAGAATANTTATTTCCAATATTTAAATAGAGCATTAGATATGATNAAAGATGGTACNTTTGGAATTTGTAAAATTTGTGNTGAGNTTATNAACGAAGAAAGACTTTTAGAAGTTCCNCATACAACTAAATGTTTTTCCTGCAAATCAAATANTCAATAAATTGCAATACTTTTTAATTTCAATAATTGTATTAATAATTGATCAGACTTCTAAAGTCTTGATACAAACCAACTATACTCCATATGTACCACATGATATAATAAGTCATTATTTGAGGTTTACTCTTTGTTATAATCCAGGTATTGCTTTTGGTATTAATGTTGGGAAATTTCATCTTTTAATTACAATTTTGTCTTATTTTATTACATTTGGGATTATTTATCATTTATACCAGGAAAGAGACAGTCATAAACTATATAAATTATCCTTAGCATTTATTTTAGGAGGTGCTTTTGGTAATATAGTAGATAGAACGCTTATGATTTTAGATTTTGAAAATTTATATTATCCTGGGGTTATAGATTTTATTGATATTGGATTTTCACAATTTGGTTATCGATGGTATATTTTCAATATTGCTGATACAGCAATAACAATTGGAATTATACTATATTTACTATACGCATACTTTTACGAAGAAAAATTAACAAAACAGTAGGTCGCAATGCATATTAACATAGTGGTTGACGATATCAACATTAGGTTAGACCAATTTTTAGTTAAAAAACTCATCAAGACTTCAAGATCAAAAATACAATCAAATATTAGAAGTGGTAATATATTGCTTAATGGAAAAACTACTAAACCAAGTTTTCTTTTAAATGGAGGAGAAAAAATATCGGGTTCTCTAATCTTTAGTGATAAAGATCTTTATCTAAAAAAAGAAAAAATGGATTTAGATGTTATATATGAAGATGATTCACTAATAGCAATAAATAAAAAACCTGGAATTGTGGTTCATCCTGGTAATGGAAATCACTCAGGAACATTGTTAAACGGCCTTTTATATCATTTTGATAAATTATCAAAAATTAATACTGATAGGCCAGGAATTGTACATAGACTTGATAAAGATACTTCAGGTGTAATTATTATTGCTAAAACAGACGAAATACACACAAATCTATCAATGCAATTTGAAAAACGTTTAGTTAAAAAACATTATTTTGCAATTGTATGGGGAAAATTAAATGAAAAAGGTAAAATTGAGGGATATATTTGTAGAGACAGAAAGCAAAGAACAAAATTTTCTTTGAGTGACTCTAAGGGTAAATTTTCTAAGACTGTATATTCATGTCAAAATACATACTTACCTTTTTCAATTGTTAACTTATATCCTGAAACTGGAAGAACCCATCAATTAAGGGTTCATCTAGCAAATATTGGGAATCCTATACTTTGTGACGATTTATACGGAGGAGGTTACAAAAAAATTAAATCTTTTCATTCTGATTATTCAAAACTTTGTAAGCAGATCTTGAAGCAAATTAATAGAGTAGCATTACATTCATTTAAATTGGAATTAATGCATCCTATTAAAAATAAGCATATTACATTTAGAGCCCCGATACCTAATAAGTTTAAATTAGCAATGAGTTTAATGGAAAAAAATGTCTAAATTAGATCATAAAAATAACGAAATTATTACGGAATTTTTGAATTATCAAAAAATAATAAGAAAACTATCAGAAAATAGTATAAAATCATACAAAGCAGATTTAATGCAATTTGGTCACTTTGTAGAAAAGTACGAAAATAGTCTACTGTTTACTAAACTGAATAAAACCATTTTCAGAAATTATCTAATACATTTAGATAAAAATAAATATTCTAGTAAAACAATTGCTAGAAAAATTGCTTCATTGAAATCTATTTATAAATATTTATATAAAAATAAGATAATAGCTAAAAATCCACTAGACACTATAAAAATTCCAAAAGTTCCAAAAAGGTTGCCACATCTATTATCCAAAAAACAAATTATGAAATTAATGAGTATTCCAGATATTAATACACCAATCGGTATTAGAGATTTAACAATTTTAGAACTTTTTTATTCTACTGGTGTTAGAATATCAGAATTAGTTAAAATTGAAAAAACTAAAATAAATTTAGATAATAACACAATTCATATATTAGGCAAAGGCAACAAAGACAGAATTGTTATTTTAGGAGATAGAGCAAAAAATGTACTGAATAAATATTTACATTTGAAAAGTAATTTGATTAATAAATATTTATTTCCTTCTTTAATTAAAAATAAATATAGCAAACACATTGGAATAAGAACTGTTTATAATATAGTAATCAAATATTTAAGAATGGTATCAGATGACGAAAAGTTAAGTCCGCACTCATTAAGACATTCTTTTGCAACACATTTAATAGAAAATGGAGCAGATATTATAGCAGTAAAAGATTTATTGGGACATGATAGTCTATCATCTACGCAAGTTTACACTCACATTCAGAAAGAAAAATTAAAAGAAATATATAGATTGTCACATCCAGATTCTTAAGGAGATTTATGAAAAAATATTTTAAAAAAATAGGTATTAAATCCAGCACAAAAATATATAGAAACTTACCAGTAGAAAGATTAATAGAGTATTCATTACTTAGAGACAATGCCAGAATTGGTATGAATGGTGCAACTATGATTGATACAGGGGAATATACAGGTAGATCACCTAATGATAAATATTTTGTTAAAGAAAAATCTTCTGAAAAATTGCTTTGGTGGGGACCAGTTAATAAAAAAGTTGATGAAAAGATTTTTGATGAACTATACGAAAAAATAATTAATTATTATAATGATTCTAAAGAGCCCACATTTTTATTTGATGGATACGCTGGTGCTGATGTAGAAAATAGATTATCGATTAGAGTAATTGCTAAGAAAGCTTGGCAAGCTCATTTTGTGCATAATATGTTTATTAGACCAAGTCAAAATGAATTAGAAAATTTCAAAGAAGATTTTACAATCATTAATGCATCTGATGTCAAAAATAAAAATTTTAGGGAACATGGTTTAAATTCAGAAACATTTATAATTTTTAATTTAGAAAAAAAGATTGCAATTATCGGTGGGACAGAATACGGGGGAGAAATGAAAAAGGGTGTTTTTTCTTTGATGCATTATTTGCTTCCACAAAAAAATATTTTATCAATGCATTGTTCAGCTAATGTAGACAATAAAGGTGAAAATGCAGCATTGTTTTTTGGATTGAGTGGAACAGGAAAAACTACTTTGTCAACAGATCCTAATAGACCACTCATTGGTGATGATGAACATGGTTGGTCAGATAAAGGAATTTTTAATTTTGAAGGTGGGTGTTATGCTAAAGTAATTAATCTGAGTAAAGAAGATGAACCAGATATATATAATGCCATAAAACATGGATCCCTTCTTGAAAATGTTGTTTATGATCAAAAATCAAGAAAAATTGATTTTTTTAATAATTCAAAAACTGAAAATACAAGAGTTTCATATCCAATTGATTATATATCTAATTCTCTAAATGGTCAGGGAAAACCTAGTATCGCAGGGCATCCTAGAACGATTATATTTTTAACTTGTGACGCTTTTGGAGTATTGCCAGCAGTTTCAATGCTCAATGAGGGGCAAGCTATGTATCATTTTATTAATGGATACACGGCCAAAATAGCTGGTACTGAAAGAGGAATTAAAGAACCTGTTGCAACTTTTTCACCTTGCTACGGTGGACCTTTTCTAACATTGCATCCTTTAAGATATGCAGAATTATTGAAAGAAAAAATGCAGAAATTTAATTCGAGTGTTTATCTAGTTAATACAGGTTGGATTGGTGGTACCCCAGAATCTGGTACCAATAGAATAAGTATTCAAAATACTAGAGCAATAATTACATCAATATTAAAT
>PAFF01000092.1 GCA_002704045.1 Fidelibacterota bacterium | reverse complement strand
ATTAAAGTTCTTATTTTTTGTGCTTTATTATAGTAAGCATCATAATAACCTGAAGATAAAACAAAAGTACCTAGTATTATTCTTCTTTTTACCTCATCTCCAAATCCAATATTCCTAGTTGACTTATATGACTCATTTAAATCATTGTTTCTTTTTGAAAAACCATATCTAATGCCATCAAATCTAGCTAAATTAGAGGACGCTTCTGCTGTGGACAGGATGTAATAAGTAGGTACTGAAAACTCTGTATGTGGTAATGATATTTCTTTGGTTTTAAATCCATTTTTTTTTAGAAATATTTTTAATTTTTCAAAAGATTTTAAAATTTCAATATCAATGCCTTTATTAATATATTCTTTTGGAATTCCTATTGTTAACTTTTTTACTTTTTTCTGTTCATAAACAAATTTATAGTTTTTCTCTTTTGAAGATGTTGAATCATTTTCGTCATATCCAGCAATGGAATTAAATAATAAAGCAGTATCCGATGTATTGTTGGCAAAAATTCCTACTTGATCAAATGAAGAAGCAAAAGCAACTAGTCCATAGCGCGACAATCTTCCATAAGTGGGTTTTAAACCATAAATATCACAAAAAGAAGCTGGCTGTCTAACAGATCCCCCAGTATCACTTCCTAATGCCATATCTACTAAACCTGATGAAACTGCAACAGCAGAGCCACCACTAGACCCTCCTGAAACATAATTTGTATCTAAACTATTTTTTACAACACCATAATAAGAAAATTCAGATGAAGATCCCATAGCAAATTCATCCATGTTTGTTTTTCCTACAATTAGGCCACCATTATCCAATACTCTATCTACAACAGTTGCATTATAAATTGATTCATAATTATCTAAAATTTTTGAACCGCAAGTTGTTTTTGTATTGATGTAATTTAAGTTATCTTTGATAGCAACTAATTTTCCAAAGAGTTTTTTATTTTTATCTAGTTTTGAAAATTTGCTTATTCTATCAAAGGCTAAGTTTGTAGTATCCGATATAAAACAATTGTAAATATTATTATATTTTGAAAAATTTTCCTGAAATTCTTCAATTTTTTTTTTCAAATCCATTTTTTAATTATCTTTTTTTGAATCTTCTTCCGTACTTGATTCGATTTCATCTTTTATGTCTTTAGTAGCTTTTTTAAACTCTTTCAAACCTTTACCTAAACCTCTTGCAAATTCAGGTAATTTTTTACCGCCAAAGAAAACCAAGACTAAAACAAAAATTATAATAATTTCTGGAGCACCTAAACTCATTTATTCTCCTTATTTAAAGTAGCGTAAAAAGTACCAAGAAACAAACATTCCAATGATACTTAATACAGATATATTAATATACATTCCAAAAGTTACATTTATTATAAACAAATCAATTATAAACGGATCCCATCCAATCATTTTGGATAATAAAAAAAATTCTTTAACTACTCCATCTGGTAATATAGAAGAAATAATTAATCCAAAAGCAGAACTAATTATAGCTCCGCAAATAATCAATAAAAGTATGAAATGATAATTTTTTTTGTGTAACATTTCTAATTACTTCCTAAAATGGATTCAAAAATCTTTATTCCACTTATATTCCCAAGAATGGAATCAGACGCTCTCTCTGGGTGAGGCATCATACCAAGCACATTTTTTGTCTTGTTCATAATACCTGCAATATCATTCATTGAACCGTTAAAATTATTCTCTTTGTAGTACTTAAAAGCAATAAGATCATTCTGTTCTAAAAAGTCTATAGTTTTATTATCTGCACAAAAATTGCCTTGTTTATGGGCAATCGGCATTTCTAATGGTTCGCTATTATTGATATTTCTTGTAAAAATTGAGTTATTATTGCAAGTTTTTAACCTGATATTTTTACTAATAAACTTAACAGTTTTATTAACCATTAAAGAACCAGTGAGCAAACCGGTTTCAGTTAAAACTTGAAAACCATTGCAAATACCAATGATTGGTTTTCCTTTTTTTGAACTATTTACTACCTCATTCATAATAGGTGAAAATCTAGCAATCGCACCAGCTCTTAAATGATCTCCATATGAAAAACCTCCAGGTATTACAATAACATCATATTTTGACAAATTTGTTTCTTTGTGCCAAACAAAATCTACTGATACATTCAAGATTTTTTTTAATACATAAAATGAATCATTATCACAATTTGAACCTGGA
Organism: Fidelibacterota bacterium; assembly: GCA_002704045.1. Classification (GTDB taxonomy): domain Bacteria; phylum Fidelibacterota; class Marinisomatia; order SCGC-AAA003-L08. The sequence continues at coordinate 17,970 of PAFF01000092.1, read as the reverse complement.
AAAACAACTACAGCAAATTTCATTCATTCTCCAAAATTTCATAATTGAATTTTTCTGTATTATGATTTGCTAATAATTTTGTGCAGGCTTCTTCACATATTTTTTTAGCTTCATCATGACTTATATTGCCAAGTTCAAGTTCAATATATTTGCCTATTTTTAAAGAATTAATATTTTTAACTCCAATTGAATTAAGAGCTTTATTAACTGTTGTACCCTGAGGATCTAAAATTCCCTCTTTGTATGTTATGTATATATTAGCTTTCATTAAAATCTCCAAAATATAATTTATTTAAATTTAAAAATTATAAAACCTATTATTTAAAAATTTTATAATCTTTTAAATTATTTTTCAACCTAGAAAGGACATCACCAACATCAGGATTAAATTCTTTACCTGTTAGTTTTTGATATAAATCAAAGTAACTTTTTGCTAATGAAATTCTTATTTCATCAGATAAGGGGGGTGGTGATCCTTCTCCTGAAAAACCTCTATCCATTAGCCAATGTCTAATATTTTCTTTATCTAACATTTTTTGTTTTTGGTTATTTTCATATCTACTTTGATATTCATCTTTAATCCAATATCTGCTAGAATCTGGAGTATGGATTTCATCAATTACAATAAGTTCATCATCAACAATTCCAAATTCATATTTGGTGTCAACTAATATTAATCCATTTTTGTCCGCCCAGTCTTGACCCATTTTAAATAATTTCAGAGCATATTCTTCAGCTTTAGAATAGATAGATTCTTCAACAAGATCATTAACTATTTTATGTCTTGAAATAGGTTCATCATGAAGGCCATAATCTGCTTTGGTTGAGGGTGTAAGAATTGGCTTATCAAATTTTTGATTTTCCTTCAAATTTTCTGGTAACATAAATCCATATTGACCGTTTATTCCACTTGTATACTCTCTCCACAAACTTCCTGTAATATATCCTCTTACAATAACTTCTACTGGTAAAGTCTTAGCTTTTTTAACCAATAGAACCTGAGGGTCAACTTGAGAAATTAAATGATTTGGTACCACATCTTTCGTCTTGTTAAACCAAAAAGAAGCAATATCAGTTAAAATTTGTCCTTTAAATGGAATGGTTCCCAAAACATGATCAAATGCTGAAACTCGATCCGATGTAATCATTACAATCTCATCATCAAAAATAAAATTATTTCTTACTTTACCTTTATAATGTTCAACTTGAGAATTTATTTTGTAATTATCAAGCGCAAAGCCTAATTGCTGTTGTATTTTAGTATAAATAATTAGTTACCTCCATATTTTAAATTTAATCTTTCATAAACTTTGTTTATATTTTTCATTATTTTTTTCATATCAAACAAATCATCTATATCTTTGTCAGACAAATACTTATTAACTTCTGAATCTTGTAAAATAATTTTCTTAAAATCTAAGTTTTTTTCCCAAACTTTCATCGCATTTTTCTGAACAATAGCATATGCATTTTCTCTGGTCATACCTTTATTTATTAAAAACAATAATACCTCTTGGCTAAAGATCAAACCATTAGTTTTATTAATATTTCTAAGCATATTTTCTGGATAGACTTGTAAGTTTTCCAATAGATATATCATTTTATCTAGCATGTAATCTAACAATGTGGTAGAATCAGGTATTATGATTCTCTCAACTGATGAATGAGAAATATCTCTTTCATGCCAAAGTGCAACATTTTCAAGTCCAACCATAGCATTTGCACGCAATAATCTTGCCATCCCTGTGATTCTTTCTGTAACAATAGGGTTTCGCTTATGAGGCATTGCTGATGAGCCTTTTTGACCTTTTTTAAATGGTTCTTCAGCTTCAAGCACTTCTGTTCTTTGCAAATGTCTAATTTCAATGGCAATTTTTTCTAAAGTAGCTCCAATTAAACCAATTCCATTAAGAAATTCTGCATGATGATCTCTCTGAACAACTTGACTAGAAATGGAAGCAGGTTTTAAACCTAATCTTTCACAAACTAACTCTTCAACTTTTGGATCCAAATGTTGATAAGTTCCAACAGCACCTGATATTTTACCTGTAGAAATTGATTGTAAAATCAAATCCCATCTTTCTATATGTCTACCAATTTCTTCGCTCCACAAAGCAAGTTTAAATCCAAAAGTGATTAACTCTGCATGAATACCATGAGATCTTCCAATTTGAAAAGTTTGCCTGTGTTCAACTGCACTTTTTCTTAAAATTTTATGAAATATATTTAACTTTTTCTTGATAATTAAAGCAGACTCTTTGCATTGCAAAGCTAAAGATGTATCTAATAGATCAGACGAAGTCATTCCCATATGAATAAATCTTGAATCTGGACCAATATTTTCTGATAAGTTTGTTAAAAAAGCAATAACATCATGCCTAGTTTCTTTTTCTATTTCTAAAATTCTTTCGATAGAGAAATTAGCTTTTTCTTTTATAATATTCAATGATTTTTGAGGTACTAAACCCATTTCGCAAAGTACTTCTGTCGAAGCAATTTCTACTTTTAACCATGTAGAGTATTTGTTTTGATCTGACCATATTTTTTTCATTTGAGGTGTATTATACCTATTTATCATTTATTCTCCTTCTGATAATAATAATTTTGTTGTTTTCTCTTCACCATTGCTCCAAATAAACAATTCAATGTATTCTCCTGTTTTCTTTAAATTTTCACTTATAACATTTAATATATCGTTTCTGCTATTTACATATATATTATCAACTTTCATAATTATATCACCAATTTTTATTCCAGCCTTCTCACCTGATGAAAATTTTTCAACATCAGTAACAATGACACCTCTTTTATTAGGCAACCTCAAATACTTTTGTATATATCTATCAACAGGTTGGACAGATATACCAGTTTGAAAGCTTCTTTCGACTTTTCCGTAAATCTTTAATTCATTTGTCACCTCTTTAACTAGATTTATTGGAATAGCAAAACCAATTCCAATCGAACCACTATTATAACCTGAACCTGTCATAATAAAGGTGTTTATTCCGATTAGCTCACCTAATATATTAATTAATGGTCCTCCGCTATTACCAGAATTTATTGCTGCATCAGTCTGTAACATATTTTGATAAACCCTACCAGACTCCTTCAAACCAAAATCCATGTTCATTCCACTCAAAATTCCTATAGTTGCAGTAGCTTTGTCATTAACAGAAAATAATCCTAATGGGTTACCTAAAGCAATTACCCATTCACCAAGAATTAATTCATCAGAATCACCAAATTTTATACACTTTAAATCTTGTGCTTCAATTTTAAGTAAGGCAATATCAGTAGGATAATCTATACCTATTAGTGATGCTTTATATTCTTCGCCACCTTTAACCATTACATTAATTTCTAATGCGTTTTCTATAACATGAGCATTTGTTACAATGTAACCGTCTAAACTTATTATTACACCAGAACCACTACTTTCAACTCTATATAAAGAATTTCTATTAAAAAAATCTTGCCAAGGATTAAAAAAAAGATTATTGTTTCTAGTGTTTAGTTGAGTTACATTGATACCCACTACAGAATTTTCAACACTTTGAATTGCTCTAGTTATATCAGTTTGTCTATCTAAAACATTGATATGTTGTCCACATATTGTTGAAAATATAAAAAATAATTTAAAAATCATTTTCTTCATTGTTTAATAACCTATTTTATAGAGAAACAATCCTTTTGCTGGTGCACAAAATGGATTATAAGCAGTATTTTGATTATTGAGCATTTGTTTAAAATCATCTATAATTATTCTTCCCCTTGAAACTTCAATCATTGTTCCAACCAAAAATCTTACCATATGATGTAAAAAACGATTAGCTTTGACACTGTATATAAATACTTCATCTTCACATTCCCAATATGAATGAAAAATATTACAAATTTTGTTTTTTACTTCAGATTTAGATTTACAAAAATTTGTAAAATCATTGTTTTTTCCTATTAAAACAGAACATTGATTTAATAATTTGAGATCAAGTTTTTTTTTTGTATTCCAAACATATAATTTTGATTGAGGGCTATATTGATTTGAAACATAGTACTTGTAAGATCTTTCTTTTGCAGAAAACCTTGCATGAAAATTTTGATCTACATTCAATATTTCTTTTATGTAAACATCATCTTTTAGATTAGCATTTAAAGCATTTTTTATATTATCTAATTTCCAATCAGTTTTCAATTTAATGCTTGCAATTTGTTCATTAGCATGCACACCAGAATCAGTTCTTCCAGATCCAATAAGATTAATTTTTTGATTTTTAAATAACTTTAAAATTTGTGTTTCAATATCACCCTGAACCGTTCTGACATTTGGTTGAAACTGCCAACCTTTAAAACATGAACCATCATATGAAATTAAAAATTTTAAATTTCTAATCAATTTATTTATTTAAATATTTCAAATAAATATTATCAGTTGATAGAATTAATGATGTTGTTGAATCTAAAGTATTTTTATATGTTTCTAAAGATTTTATAAATTTATAAAACTCTGGTGCCTTACCATAAGTGTCTGCATAAATTTTGGTCGCTTTTGCATCAGCATCACCCTTAATCTTTTGTGATTCCAAATAAGCATTTGATAAAATTTCTTTCTTTTTTTGTGTTTGGGTTCCTAAAATTTCTTGTTTTTTACCTTGACCTTGAGCCCTGTATTTTTCTGCAATACGATTTTGACCAGATATCATTCTATGAAATAATTTTTCTTGAACTTCTTTATTATAATTAATTCTTTTTAATTGTATATCAATTAAATCAATACCCATATTCTGTTCTAATAATTTATCCGAAACATTGTTTTTAATGGACTCAATGATTTTAAGTCTAGCTCCTAATTTTATATTATCTTCATCTTCTATGTTAAAATCATCTATTATATTGCTATCTTCACTTTCTGTTAATAATTCAGTATCTGAATATCTAACAATTTCTGTCATCGATCTATTAGATATCTTATCTCTAACTGCACCATCAATGATATCATCTAACAGAGATTGAGCATTTCTTTCTGTTTTTGCATTTTTATAAAATTTTAATGGATCAGAAATTGACCATCTTGCAAAAGCATCTATGTATATATATTTATTATCTTTTGTAGGCATTTCAGTTGCATATCCATCCCATTCCAACATTCTTTTGTCAAATTTTCTAACTTTTTGTATAAAAGGTATTTTAAAGTAAAAATTTGCTTGAGTTAAAGTACGAATTGGCTTACCAAATTGGGTTATAATTGCTTGTTCAACTTCGTTGATTATAAAAATTGATGAATAAATAAATAGAACAACTGGGAAAAATAAAATAAAAACTATTTTTTTCATTATTTTATCCTTTCTTTACTTAGGTCTAATAAGGGTAGTATGTTTTCAAGTTTATCATCAACAATTACTTTATTTGGAATTTTCTTAAGAATCAACTCCATGTTCTCAATATACAATCTATCTTTAGTTATTTGAGGTGCTTTTTTATATTCCTTGAAAACAGAACTAAAGAGTTGAACATCACCATTAGCATTATTAACTCTTTCAATTGCATATCCCTCAGCTTCACTAATCATTCTTTGAGCATCACCCTCAACTTTATAAATTTCTTTATTATAAGCCTGTCTAGCTTCATTTATTACCGATTCTTGTTCTTGTTTTGCCCTATTGACTTCATTGAAAGAATCTGAAACTGGCTTAGGAGGCAATACATCCTGTAACTGAACTAATTGAACAGATATTCCTGATTGATATTGATCTAAAATCATTTGCATATGTATTTTTGCATCATCAGAAACAACTTCCCTACCACTTTTTAAAACTTCTTGGAAAGATTTATCTCCAATCATGAGCCTCATTGTTGATTCAGATACATCCCTAATTGTATTTTCAATACCTCTAATGTTAAATAAATAATCTTTAGGATTTTTGACTTTATATTGCACTATCCATTCAACTTCAGCAATATTTAAATCTCCTGTTAACATCCATGATTCATCCTCATAATTTTTATTTGAATATTGGGTTCTTTGACCAGATTGTTTTGTTCTAAAACCAAATTCTTGCTTGTATTGATAATCAACTTTAACTTTATATACTTTTTCTAAACCAAATGGTAATTTAAATTGTATTCCTGGTTCAGTTGTCCTGGTGTAACGACCAAGGGTTAAAACAACACCCTGCTCATTAGCATCGATTGTATAAATCGAGGTTAAACCAAATAAAACTATCAAAATCAAAGCTATAAATAAGTTTGTTTGTTTAGTTATTTCAGGAATATCTATGATTATATCTCCAATTTGTATTTTCTTTGACATTTAAATCCTTATTAAATTATTATTTTAACCTCGTAATTTATCACATAAAATAGCTTAAATTATCAAACATTATTTAAATTTAATGAAGTTAATCAGAGTAAAAATAAAAAAAAATAGAAATCATTTTTATCTTCATCTACCTAAAATGATAATTGATAAATATAAACTTAACGATGGTGATGAAATAGAAATAAGTTTAAATTTTAATACTCCCGATTTTCAAGTACAGCTTTGGGAGGAAACCCAAAAAGAAATCAGCAGAATTTTGTTCTTTATACCAAATGATACACAAAGTATCAATATGTACAATAGAATTTATCTTCCAGCAAGATATCGTTTTTTTTTCCCAACTAAAGAAAAAGATTTCATATTAGAAACAAATATTGGTAACATTCGAACACATTTGACATCTGATGGTTATTTTACAAAAGGAATGAGGCAATGGTTTTATGCTAATGGCCCTTTATCATCAGGAGATTTGATTAAAATTAAAACACTTAATAATAAGAAGTCATTGTATCAATTGATTTATGAAAAAAAAAATAATTGAAAGAAACTATATTATTTCTAATTTTGTTTAGTCTATCATCTACTGGATTATATTTAATTGTTAAAAAATCTGGTAACCACGATATTGATTTTATAATAAAATTTGTTGGATGGATATTATTTATTCCATCTATATTTGGTTTATTACAATCACTTAAAATATTATGAACATTGAAATAGAATACTGTATTAAATGAAACTATGATCCTGAATTTGATCGTGTATCAAGAATTATATCTAAAATTAATCCTAAATCTAAGATTATTGGAAATCCTCAAAAGCCTCGTTCAGGTTCATTTGAAGTAAAAATCAACAGTAAACTAGTTTATTCAAAATTTTCCACTAACAAGTTTCCATCCTATGAGGATATATTATCTTGGCTTAGTTAAATAATTTTTCATTTATCATTCATCCTATTATAAAATATTTTGATATATATCACTAATTTTTATAATTTAATTGTTATAAACTATAACTCAAAAAATATATAAGATATAATATGAAATTAAAAAACAAATTTTACATCACTTCCTTTTTTGTATATGGTTTAATATTTTCTGCAACAAAAAATTGGCAACTTGAGATATCAGCTCAAGCTGCCACCTACAATAATATTCCTTTAGGATTATCAGATAATATTAGATTAAAAATGGAGGAAGCAGAACCTTGGGATGATTTTGGTATTGATCAATGCCAAGATAGATACGAATGTAAACCTGAAAACAATGAAGATGGTGATGGTATTATTGATATTGGTATAGAATGTCTCAATGAGGACTGTTTTTGTATTTTAGATAATAATGGTGAATGTCATCTAAATGGTATTCATTATGAAAATGGAAATCCCAAATATATACTAGGTGAAGATCCAAATGGTGATAATTTTTCATCAAGTAACCCTAATGGGTACGAAAATAATGGAAAATGGGATGGCGACATATTTAACGACTACTGCATTGATAATGATGATGACGGAATTTGTGATGATACCGATGGTACTTTTCAGGATTGTGAATACCAACTAGGTGAATATTATATTGATAGAGTTGGAAAAATAGCGCCTGGAATTTACGGCCCAGATGGTTCCTATACTAAAGGAGAAAATTATACAAACCTAAATGATGATTATGAACCTGATCAGAGTCTAGATAATTTATATCCAGAATGTAAATATGAAGAAGGTGGGTCAGATGGTTGGAGATTAGGAGAAGATGAATTTGATATTCCTGCACCAATGGATGGTCATACAAATATACGATTTTCTCACTTAGATTGGATGAACGACGTTGATATTAATGGTAATGAGTGTTGCTCAGAAGGAATTTATTTCTCTGTTGATAAAAAATCTTGGAAAAATTATGATGAATATGCTAGATGGGACATATATGGAAATACTTGGCAGTTACCTGATGTAGAAAAAATCATTCTTGAATGGTCCAATACTGATTTTGATAATTTATTTTGGCTTGAAAATCCTGAAGGTGATGAAGAAAATAATTATGAAGTTTACATCTTTAAAGATGACAATGCTAATGGAAACCAAATACCAGATGGTAAATTTAATTCAGATGATACTTATACAGATATGAATTTTAGTCAACTTTTTGTTATTGATCCTGAATTTTTAATAGCATCTCCAGAAGGTGCAAGAGTTGCGATTGTAATGGGTGAATGTGCTCTTGAAGGAACTGATGAATATGCTTATGATAGCGATGGTGATGAACACACATCTTGTTTAGGTGTTGAAAATTGCCCCAGAGAATTTTGTCCTGACTCCTATGGAGGTGAATATTATGCAATATGTGCAGATGAAGAATGTATTACTCCTGATTCTGACTACTACATTACTTGCCCAGAAGGTTTTTCTTCAGAAAGAATTTTAAACATAAAAAATATTGAAATTGATATTGAAAATAATTCTGAATCATCCCCTTTAATTTCTCAACCAGGAGCAGATAGTGAAATCGATACTTATTTAAATATTTGTAGCTATAATCAAGAAATTAAATGGAGTGAATTAGAAGATACGTTTAATAAATTTGATCAATATTACATTCAAGAATACAATATTTCTGTTAGTTCAGTTTTTTTAGATTATAACTGTAATAATTTTAATGACTTTGATAGCTACGTTCCTGATTGCGATGAAAATAATATCAATAAACATGTTTGGAATCAAAAATGGTACAGTGTTAATGATATAACAGTGCAGGAAGATATTGATGATTCAATATACTGCATTCCAAATTCCATTGACTCTTGTGGTGAATGCTATACAGACGATCAAGATATGGATCAAAATTTAGACTGTTTAGGAGTTTGTTTTGGAGGTGCAACAATTGATGAATGTGGAATATGTCAATCAGCAGAAAATATTGAAAATTCCAATACATCTACTTCATCTCAATTTATTAATGGTCCAGATGTTGATTGTAATGGTGAATGTCTATATTACACTCCTTTATATGTACAAAAACATAACGAAGGTTATGATAAATATGGTCTTGCAACCATAAATGATTGTGGTATTTGTGTAGGTGGAAATACCAAAATTGATAATACTGATAATAACAATATTGATAATTGCAATGTTTGTCCTCCTCAGTTAAATGCAGAACCCTTTATAGATAGTAACGACGATAATATTTGGAATGATGGGGAAGAATATCTTGATCTTATTCCTGATGGTATATATACTTCAATTAATTCTGAATACTTTTATGGTCAAAATGTTTGCTGGAATGATACTGATTCAGATGGGCAATGGGATAATGATGAACCATATATTGATTTAAATGGAAATTCTCAATGGGATGATTGCTATGAATTAAATCAAGATGGCCAATGCCTTGAGGAACCTTTCTCAGATTTGAATTTTGACCAAGTGTGGACACCAGCAGAAGAAATTCTGGCTCCAGGTTCAAATTCTTGTATTCAAATAGATTCGAATTATTCACATGGCAAAAATGAAAACTGTGATAATCAATGTTTTAACAATGATTTAACAATTTACAGTCAAGCTTTTATTGATGATTGTGGTGATTGTAGTTGCGAAGCAAACTCTTCTTTTTGTGAAGCAAATCATTTGCCTAATTCAGGTGATGGCGAATATTTTGAATATGAAGATATCGAATTGAATTCTTGTACTGATTTCTTATTTTATAATCATGATAATGGATTAGGAAGAATTAATGCAATCCAAAATTTTTCTGCATTATCAAGACCACTTGACCAAGATATAATAGGTGATGTTGATTCAGTATATCTTGATTGGAGTTTTAATCCTGAAATAGAAACTAATAATATTGGTTTTAATATTTTTAAGAATGATACAATAACACAAAATTGGATTTTACTTGGATCTATATGGGGATTAGATAATTTTATTCAAGAATGTACCTCTCCCAGTCATTGTTTTGAAATTGAAGGTACAGCAGAAGGTACTTATGGAATCAGTGTTTACGATAGTTACAGTAATTCATCAACAATTCAAGCTGAAAGTACTGCAGAATCTTATTATACTGAATATTATACTATATACAATGGTAATAATCTAATAAGTTTTCCTGGAGTTCCTACTGACACTACACTAATAAATATTTTTTCTGATTCAAATTTAGATCAGCATATTAATGGAATCATTGGACAAGCTGTAGCATCTAGCTTACTTGAAAATGGCAATTGGGTAGGAACTATTGCTGGTATAAATACTTTTTCAGGATATTGGTTAGAAGTTAATTATGGTGATATTGATAGTAATGGTGTGTTTGATGATGAATTAAATTTTGAAATAGAGCAAGTATATCCGGCAAATCAAAATCAAATTTATCATTTACAATCTGGAGCTAACTTAATTTCTTACATAATACCTTACGAACAAAGTGTAACTAACGCTTTTCCTGATGAAACTGAACAATATTTTTTAAGCATAATAGGAGAAGGTGTTGCAGCTCAACAACTTACACCAAATTTGTGGGTTGGCAATTTAGTTAATTTAAAAAAGCAAAAAGGTTATTGGGCCATTTTAGACTTAACAAATTGTCCTGTTTTAGATAATCCAAATAATGGTGAATGTTATCAAGATAGTTTTGGAAATATAGTACTTAAATTCCATTGGGATAATTAAAATACTTCCTTTTGAAAAATAAACCATTAATAAAATCTAATTTTAATTTTTACTATTCAATTAATACAAGATGGAACGACATGGATGAAATGGGCCATGTCAATAATGCAGTTTATTTATCTTATTATGAATCTGCTCGGATAGATCTTTTTAAAAAATGTAGTTTCACAAAAATACCATTCATAATGGTATCTGCAAAAATAGATTATATAAAACAAATTCACCACCCATCATCATTAGTTATTGCTAGTCGTATTGAAAAGGTAGGAAAGACAAGTTTTGATATAAAATCAGCTATTTTTAAGGATGATGATAAAAATTGCTCATCAATTACAACAATAACTTGTGTTTGCTATGATTATCAAAACCAAATTAAAATATCCGTTCCTGATTCTATAAAAAAATTGATTTGATATCAATCATAAAGAATTACATTTCTCAATAACATTATATCAAGAATATTAATTTGGTCGTCATAATTTAAATCTGATGCCCAAATAACAAAAGAATCTGATTCATCAATATCTAAGACTACATTAACTAAAATTACCATATCAGTTACATCATAATAACCATCGCAATTTAGATCACCTTGATCTGGATTTGAACAAGACCCTGTATAATTAGATAAATATGTCCCGTTTCTAAAAATATTTCCTCTAAAAAAATTCCAATAATTCATACTATTACCTTGGTCTTTATAATCAATTCCTACAATCGTTTCGGTAACACCTAAAAATATATCTAAATCTCCATCATTATCAATATCAACTATTGTTGGTGATGATGTAATACCACTACTAAACTCAAGTGGGAAAAAATCGGTTTGATTACCATTAACATCAAATGAGTATAAATCACCATTTGTATTTCCACATATAATTTCAGGAATTCCATCATAATTTAAATCTGCTATCGATGGCGAAGTAGAAAATTGTCCTCCAATATTGATTGGCCACCCCTGTAAATCATCTCCATTTTGATCAATGCCATATAAGTATCCATCCTGTGCTCCAAAAAATATACCTATTTTGTCACTATCTATATCGACAATAACTGCAGATGATATAATTTCATACAAAGTCGAATATATGAATTTTAAATTTCCATCAAAATCAAATGCATATAAATTATAATCTTTATTAGTAGCTAATATCAAATTCTCAAAATCATTTTTGATTACTGTTGGAGATGACTTAAATTTATCTTGTGCAACAAATAATGTATCAATTGATCCATCATCAAGAATTTTGATCAACATATTTTGTGTTTCAGTAGTAACAAGGATATCATCTAAACCATTATTATTCATATCAACTGATGCAACACCTGATATAACTTTTTCATTTATTAGAGCAGGAAAACCTGGTAAATCTGTACCATCATGATTAATAGCAAAAATATCACCAGTNGATGTNTAGCCACTAATTACAATTTCAAATTCAGGATCATNGTCNAGTTGNCAAATTACAGGAGTTGCCATTAAAAACTGATTAGCATTATATGTTAACTCAATCTCACCGTTTGAGTCTAAAATATATAGTCTTTTATCCTTTGACGAAATTACAATTTCCTGCTGTCCATCNTTATCGATATCTCCAACTGCTGGAGAAGACCAAATATCATCATTNGCCTCAAAAGGNAAACCATCAATATTGTTACCATCTTTATCTAAAACATGAAGTAAACCGTTATAGTCACCAAATATAATTTCTTTATTTCCATCATTATTTAAATCTATAATTGCTGGTGATGATACAATTTGAGAACCAATANCTAAAGGCCAGTTTTTTTGATATAGGTTAATATTTAAAGCTATTGGGAAATTAACTTCATAGACATANGAATCACCANAAGTATCAGTNTAATTTGATTGAACTAATAAATTTAAAGTTACATTACCCAAAGNAATATTTTCATCNATCTGAATATTAGTNCTAAAATTAACTAAATCACCGATGTTAATATCGTTTTCAATTAAAATTTNACTTGATTCGATTTGAAGATTATCTTCAGTAGAAATTGTAATCGTTGTATTNTCNGCNTTTAATAGNACTGAGCTNTTTTCTAATGNAAAATTTAAAGTTGCATTTTCACCTGGATTTAGGTTNCCATCAGAATCATTATCATTTTCTATTGAAATTAAATTAGTNTTAAGCATAAGTAAATTATCTAATGCTATATTNGATGAGGAAGCTTGTAGAATTCTATTATTTTGCATTGACTGTACAAGAACAACAACGTCCATATTTTCTAAATCCCAACTTTCATCAATTTCAATAATATTTTCAAACACTTGTTGTTGGCCNATCTCTAACAAATCNAATGATTGTTGCGAATAAGATCCTACACTACAAAAGTATTCATCACTATGTTTNTGAGATGTTAAAAANATAATTTGATGATNTGAGGTTGTAATTGATTCTGTTACTTCAACCTCTGCTTGCATAATTATGTTATTACCTGCAATGTTTACATTCTGTGTTATGCTTAAAGGACTATCTAAATTTATTATTTGATTGTATCTACTCAAATATGTATTNTACATATTTCCACCACCACCCACAGATTCAATNTACCCACCAAANTCAACGTGTGGAAGTCCAGAAACTTCGTACATTGCNGCTCTAGAACTATAGTTNGGGCTTGGATTAGTACCATCCTCTTCCCAAAATAATGGTATAAAATATTGNACCGATTCATCTAAATCTTGAAGCCCGGCCCGAGCATCAGGACAATATACTCACCAAGTTGCTGTGAACAATTCAGCTACAACTATATTTTGTGCTGAAAAAAGGATATTAAATAAAAAAACAATATGTATAATTTTATTCATATANAAGCTCCAATTTAAGTTTGAGGGTGGCTAATGGGATTCGAACCCACGACCTCCGGAGTCACAGTCTGGCGCTCTAACCAACTGAGCTATAGCCACCAAAAATNTTGCTAATCAAGTATATAATTTACTAATTCTATAATATCAAAAATGTCTATTATTTCATTATTATTCATATCAGCAAGCCAAATATGTTCATTTTCAATGTAATCTANCTCTAGGATGATACTAACTAATAANNTAATATCATTGATATTAATANAATTATCTTGATTTAANTCGCCCTCAATNCCTTNTCTTTTAAACTCTCCAAACCAGGTAGCTGCACCTATTAAAATGATTGNTGCAGCATTTTGATGAGTACCAAAAGGACCAAATTCAAAATCAACTTTTGGTGCACCATTTAAAATGAAGTTTGTATAAGCTANCTCGGAATTTTCTATTGGAACTAACTCNTCTTGTTGACTATGAAATATTTTCATGTTTGCTTGAGGTACCCAGTCAAATAAATTATTTTCATACAATCTTAATCTTAATGGATGCTGCATATTATTTGAAAATTCTTCAATTACTTCNTCTTTAAAAATTTGTATTGGGATACTTGGCATAATATCATGAATATCATCAATTGAATGGTANCCATCAAATAACTCTGGAAGTATTTCTGCATAATAATCTATAAAATACTCATTCAAACTTTCAACTAAACTATATTTGTCTTGGTAAGATAAAATAGTGAAAGGTAAATAAAATGGCTCACCGTACGGCTCAAATGATAACATTAGATTAGTCATAGTTCCAGAAAGATCATAGGGGCCAGCTGAAGGTGCAGATGCCGTAATTTCAAATTCATCTGAATACAATTCCTCAATCATTTTATGAGTTGCCATTGTTGTATAGCCACCTTCNGAATATCCAATTAAAAATAGCTGATTGTTNACATTTATAGTATTCAAACTACAAAATTCTTTAGTTGCTCTTAACATATCAATGATTGGTATAGCACTAGATTCATAAATCATGTAAGGGTGAAATAATTCCGAAATTCCAAAACCTAGATAATCTGGNAATACTGTNATATAACCAGAAGTTCCTAACCACATACTAGGAATATCAAAACCATTNACGGAGTTAACGCNNTTTCTTTCTAATTGNGTACCGTGTTGATAACTTAACAATGGTAAAAAGTTACTTGTTGATGTTGGNACAGCTACTGCTCCTGAAGCTAAAGTGGATTGACCATCATTATCAAGTGTTTCGTAAGTGATTGAATAAATATCTACATCGTATCCATTGGTAGGTGTCATCATNCCAAGATGTGGAAACAAAAGATTATAGATTTCATCCGATGTCATAGAATCTAAAATTTCTGNGCTGACNAGAGATCCCTGGTTNCTATTATTTGNAAATGAAATGGAAAAACNAAGTAAAAATGAAAATAATAATTTCATTAATCCTCTGAATGATCTTTTGGAAATTTNATNTTGAAAATTTCTAAAATTTCTCTTACAAGATAATTTGGTAAAAAACCATTCCTTGCTTGTCTTACTTTGGCATAATTAGAGTAAAATGTATCTTCGTCTCTAGAATTGTTAAATGCTTTTTTCTCTTTTTCTGTTAAATTCATTATTTCTCCAATGATAATTACTTAATCCGACTTTGAATCATTTTCAACTTTTTCTGCTTCATATGTTCTTAATAACCAAATTTTTCCTTTATCATCTTTAACCTTATAACTTGTNGGAAAATGGGTAACTTCNTGCAGAATTACTNTTGAACCAGATTTTAAAATACCATATGATGTTTCTACATCAATTTTTACTATGAGCTCTTCTCCAGATTCAATATCGTTTTTGCCAGAATATTTTCCCATGAAGTTACTAGCTATCTTTTTTAGAAACTGCTTTTTTTGTTGGAGACTTTTTTGCTACTACCTTTTTTGCTGGAGCTTTTTTTGCCGCTGCTTTCTTTGCTGGAGCTTTTTTTGCCGCTGCTTTCTTTGCTGGAGCTTTTTTTATCGCTGCTTTTTTTGTCGCTGCTTTCTTTGCTGGAGCTTTTTTTGAAGACAATTTAATTCCAGCCTCTTTTTTTGCTTTTATTCGTAACTTTTTCTTTAACCTAAGGTGTTTTCTTCTTCTTACTCCATTTTTACCATCATTAGCTTTACCGCCAACTCGCCTATTGTCACTCATATAAATTTCTCCAATATAAATTAATTTTTAAATAGATTAATGTGAAATTTAATAAAATGGTAATAAACAAAACAAAGAACTTTAATAATTTGTTTCTAATAGAATTAATTCATCATATTTTTCTGCAATTCGGTAAGGATCAAAAGGATTTTGATTTTTGATATACTTACCAAAAAAATCAATGGTGATTTCATTGATTATTTTTACTAATTCTTTTTTTTCTATTTTTCCTGATATTTTTAATTTTTGTGATAATGAGTTGAAATGTGGAATATCTGTAAAATCTAGATGTTTAGCATTTTTTAAAACATATTTGTAATAATCGTTATTGCAGTTTTTCAAAAAAACATCTAATTTTTTATAGTTGAGTGTATCATTCCAACTGATTTGGCCAATATGAAGAAAAGGTTTATTAAAATTTTTATTTATATCTTCGTCAAATAATGGTAAAAACCAAGCATCCAAGGTTAAACAAGCATCAATACGATTTTCTTTCATTGCTGATAAAGTACTAGTAGCACCTCCATATGAATGTCCAAAAACTCCGATATTTTCAAGATTTAATCTTTCATAAAAAATAGACTCTTTATTTTTACTATTCAATTCTTCTAATTTATCAATCATAAAAGAAATATCTCCAATGCGAAATTCTAATTGTTTGTTTCTTATGTTTAACCAATCTTTAGGAGGCATACTGTCAATGTGAGATTGATTAAAGGCCACACTATCATTAGGAAATATAGTAATATTAGCATCATATGTATGATCTGCAGAAATAACAATATATCCTCTACTTGCCAAAGCTTCTGCTTGAATTGTATTTTGCGTTCTCATACCACCCAACCCATGAGAAAATAAAATAACTGGAAAATAACCATTTACAATTGGAGCATTATAAAATGAATTTGATTTTATATTTTTGATATTTGCTAATAAATATTCTGGAACTTCAAGTTCCTTCGATATATATTTTATTCTTTGTTCCATTTTATCAATGTAAAACATTTCATTTTTATTGGTTTCTACTTTTGCAGGATACCAAATCTGGACCATCAAATTTCTTTTATCGCTCATATCATCCAAATACCACTCATTTCTACTTTCATCAATCCAATAATTTAATACACTACCAACTTGATATGGTCCGTCAGGTTTAGGAATGTTTTCAAAATGAATTAATTTTGAGGCAAAATAACCACAATTCAAAAATAATACCAACCAAATTATTTTATATTTATTTTTCATATATTTTTTAAAGACAGGGTTAACTGAAATTTTGCCACAATTTCATTTGACACTGAAGGGACTGTGGCATCCACATTCAACAATAAATTTTGTCTATCTCGCGATTTAATTGTTTTGTTAACTAAATTGGAAATTTCATATCCTTGATTGCAATGAAAATGTACATTTCCTAATGGTCTTTTCAAAAAATCAGCTTTAAAATCTTTAAAAACTAAAGAAATATTTTTGTTACTTTTTTTAATACAATACATTGCTAAAAAACCGCCAGTAATGTCAGCGCCAACCGATAATGCTCCAAAATACATGCTATTTAAGTGATTTTTTGTTCTTCGATTTAATTTGATTTTAACTTCGATTACTTCATCATCTATTCTAACAATTTTAGGTTTGCAAAACCAAATAAGTGGTATTTTGGTAATACTAAATAATTTTAGATAAAAATTTGCTTTAGTTAGATTAGATATTTTCATTTTTTTGTATCTAAAATTGGATATTTTTGTATCATTTCTACAACAAGACTTTTCCATATTTCGTGTTTATCTTCATATGAATAATTTCTATAAAATAAATCTCTCGTTTCATTCAAATCAAAATTATTGTAATAAAAAGAAATAATATTCTCTGCAAACAATCTTCTTAATCCATTATCAAATTGATCTTCATTTAATTTAATATGGATTTTACTTAAGGCATATAAATTTGAAATTATTTTTTT
>PAFF01000091.1 GCA_002704045.1 Fidelibacterota bacterium | reverse complement strand
GTTGAAAATTATTTTAAAAATAATGAATTGTTATCTAGTGAACTAGGTTTTATTAATTTTATTGTAGGTAAAAAATCATTCACAATTGATATCAATAAAAAAAAATATGATAAAGGGATTATTTTTGAAGTGCCAAGATTTTCATTGATACAATCTATTACATTCAATATATTCGATGATCTTCTAATTGGGAATTTTATGAAGACTAAAGTTTTAGGATTCGGTGGCAAACAATTATATCCAATTTTCAATCCAATCATTCCCAAATATTATGATCAAGCAAAAATAAAAACAAAAAATGAATTAAAAGAATATTACAAATTTTATTTCAATAAAAATAAAATAAACTTCATTTTTGAAATACTTAAATATCAAACTTCTATGGTTATTAGAAAAAATATATCAACTAATAACAAATTATATCAAAACATTGGCAAATTAAGGAAAATAGGGTTGAAGGATTTCTTTTGATTTTATAGTTTGCAAAAATTGAACTAGAATGTGAGTGTGCCTTTTTTATACAAAGAACCCCCACCGACTTGTGCTGATATGGGGGTTAATTTGGTTGAGAATCGAAACAGTTCCAAAATTGTCCCTTATTTTTGTCCCTTTTTTGGGTATGTTTGAATAAAGGTGATATTGCTTTGTAGTCTGTTTCTGATGCTCCGGTACCTGGACTCGAACCAGGGACACACGGATTAACAGTCCGTTGCTCTAACCAACTGAGCTATACCGGATTAATTTATTAAATAAATCTTTTTTTAATATATGAAATATTCATTACATATTTCAAAACTTCTTATAAAAAATTTAATAATAAACTGAATTTATTTGATAACCATCTTTATAACTTTCAATTTTTTGAATTCTGCCATCACGGTAATAACTTACACAATCTCCTTCTCTTACACCATCAATGAAAAATTCCTCTTTATGAATTTGTCCATTAACAAAATACGTAACACAAAATAAACCATCTAATCCTTTTATATAATTACTTTCCCAACGAACTTTCCCATTTTCAAAATACCGTATCCATTTACCACTATGAATATTTTTTTCCCACTTAAGCAGTCCATTTTCATAAAATACTTTATCAGGTTGCTTTTGAATACAACCCATAAATAAAAAATATATTAAAATATAAAGTCTCATAAGATAATTTTTTGAAATTCTGGAAAAATCAAATCATAGGTATCTAATAAACCTTGAACAATTACTTTAGTATTTCCAATTGTTGGCATAAAATTATTATCACCATTCCATCTTGGAACGAGGTGGTAATGTAAATGATCACTTATTCCAGAACCTGCAGCTTTACCCATATTAAGACCGAAATTAAAACCCTCAGCACTCATTTTTCTTTTAAAAATGAGCATTGCTTCCTTTGTCAATTTCATAATTTCTAATAGTTCACTATCATTTAAATCTTCCATGCTTGAAGTTTTTTTATACGGCAAGATTAAAATATGTCCATTATTATAGGGATATAAATTCATTATGATGAAAGAAAACTCTCCTCTAAATAAAATTAAATTATCTCTATCATTTTTAGAATTAACTTTATCATTAAATATGTTTTCATCCTCTTTTTGTGCCTTAACATATTCCATTCTCCAGGGTGCCCATAAAGGCTTCATAAGTATTCATCCTTTTCTTTACTAATCATATCTACTATTTTTTTAACTTCTTCTGAACGATTCATTGGCATAACAAGTGTTGCATCATTTAGATTTACTATTATTACATCTTTCATTCCAATAACTGCAGTTAATTTATCAGGACTAAAAATTAATGAATCACTTGTATCAATTGTTACAATATTACCTTCAAAATGATTTTTTTTATTTTTTTTCATTAAATCGAAAACTGATTTCCAACTTCCAATATCTATCCATTCAAATTCACCTTTTATGGTACACACATTACTAGATTTTTCTAAAATACCGTAATCAATACTTTCATTATCAATCAATTCCCATTCTTGGTTCAATACTACTTTATAGTTATTAGTACCAATTGTATCATATATTAAACTTAATGATTCGTGTAAATCTGGCATATACTGTTTCATCTCAAGCAAAATCAATTTAGCTTCCCATACAAAAATTCCAGAATTCCACAAAAAATCTCCACTCTCTAAAAATTTAATAGCTGTATTAACAGGTGGTTTCTCAGCAAAAGATTTTACTTTATAATAATTTTGATCATCATCTATATATTGAATATATCCATAACCAGATGCAGGATATTTTGGATTGATACCAATAGTCATTAATGATGATTTTTTTTCTATTATCTCATCTGCTAATCTGATTGTATCTTTAAAAGAATTTTGATTTTCAATTATTTGATCAGCTGGATATATAGCCATTTTTGCTCTAGGATTTTTTTTATATATATGAATAGCAGCTAAGCCAATAGCTGGTGCTGTGTTTCTACCTTTTGGTTCAACTAGTAAATTAGATTTTGGTATATTAATTTCTTTATATATCAATTTACATAAATCTTCAGAAGCTACAATATATATTTTTTCCATTGTAGAGAATTGTAAAATTCTATCAACAGTCATTTGAATCATTGATTTATCTGAAATAATTTTTAGAAGCTGTTTTGGCTTACTTTTTCTACTATATGGCCAAAATCTGGTCCCAGCTCCACCCGCTAAAATTACATGGTACATTTTTATTTGAAATCCATATTTAATTCATCAATAGTCCATCTAGCTCTTACCTCTATAGTATCAGGATAAATAATAAATTTTGATGATCTTTGATATGGGTTCCAAATACCGGAAAAATAACGGGTGGAATCAAGGATATTAAGAGACTCATATCCCCATAAAATATATTTACCCGATGGAAGACTGTTAAATTCATATTTATTATTCTGAACCATAGCAAAAAAATTTAAATTATTTTCTATATTTTTAGCATTTAGGATAATAGGTACATTACCATAGTAATCAACTGTACCCATAATACTCCCTGTTTTCAAGTTATCTAGTGATGTATTTTCATTTTTTGTTAAATCGTTGATTGATATAATGGTAATTGAATCTAACAATATGTTATTATTAATATCCTTAATATTATCTTGAAATAATTTAATATAATTTATCGAATCAAGGTTAGAAATTCTTATTGTAAATGGATCCATAAAAGTATATTCCATTTTAATACTATCTCTATTACTGAAGCCTAATATTTTCAATTTTAATGAATCATCTATTTCTTTTAGGTTGTTTACATTTTTTAATGGTTCTGAAAACTCAATATTTATTTTTTCATTTAATATTTTTTTAGATATTATTTTGGGAGCAATAGTGTCTATGATTTCAGGTAAAATAAATTTAAAATCTTTTGTGATATATCTTTCTAAATGATTTTCTTTTTCTAAATTAATCAAAATTGTGTCACCAACATTATAATGTATTTGATTAAATTTATCTTTATAAGGAATTATAAAATTTTCTTTGCTGCCATTTGAAAAATTTAATACTCCAAATTTGTGATTTTTAATATCGATTGATTCAATAAATATTTTTTCTAAAGGATTATCAATATATATCTCTACATCATTAATTACATCTTTATTTTTTAATGATAGATAATCATCACTCATTATACCATATCGATTAATTCTTAACTGTTTATTAAAATTGTATATTTTTCCTTCTAAAGCAGATATAACATAATCATTAGGTTCAAGGTAATTAAATTCAAAATTTCCAAAATCATCAGTTTCAACAATCAATTCTGGTTTTATAGAATCTTTGATTGGATAATTAAACAATGCAACGTTATAATTTGATTTTTCATTTATATTATTCAATTTACCTAAAATTTTATTTTTAAAAATATTTTGACTTGAAGTAAAAACAATATTTATTGGTGAAATCATATTATTGCCTCTATAATCACGAATACTTTTGGATAATTTAATTCTATATAAAGTATTTTTTTCTAAAATAGGTTGTTCTGGAAAAATGAGTATTTTTTTTGATCTTGTTTTAACCTTATAATCTATATTGGGAATTATTGATATGGCAGCAGGTACGGATAGAGGATCGATCAATTCATCAAAAACAATTTCTATTTTATCAATCTTTTTAATGGAACTAGAACCATTAGATGGACTTATTGATTTTAGCACCGGGCCGATTAAATCTTTGGGACCTCCAGATGCTGGACCTTGAGCTGCACAACTCAAAATAATAGTTATGCAAAAAAATTTGAAAGAATTTTTAAATAAGTATAACAATTGCTCTTTTTTTCTAATAATTAAAAGTATAAAAAATTCAAGCAATCTTTTATTTCACAAGTAATATCTTTTGAATTAGAACTTCTGATTGAGTTGAGCATTTTATAAAATATAAACCACTATTATAGTTTGAAGCATCCCATTGAATATCAAAATTACCAGAAGTTTGATACTTATTAACTAATTGTGATATTTCTCTCCCAACAACATCATAAATTTTTATATCAATCAAACCAGGCTCAGATAAACCATATCTTATATTTGCAATCGGATTAAATGGATTTGGATATGTAGGATATAATACAAATCTTGAGGGTTTCTCTAAAAGTGACATATCTAAGGTTTCTGTTGTTACTATAGTAGAAAATTCACTTTCATTTCCTGTCGTGTCTGAAGCAGTTACAGCATATTCGGTAGTTATACTTGGAATATCTAAAAGTAAGTTTGAATCATCAGTTTCCTCAATTATAACCCAATCTGAATTTAAGGATCTTGAATATATACTATAGTATTCCAAATCTAATTCTGTATTAGAATCCCAATCAAGTTCAATTAGGATATCTCCAAAAATTGATAACTCTAATCCAGTAACTGGATCAGGAGCTAAATTATTAATTGAATATCCTAATACACTATCTGATACTGTATCTAAATATCTGACTTTAAAAAGGTGCTCGTTATATAATGTATCACCATTGTCATCAGTAGTTAAATCAGCTACTGTTGTAGTTACAACTGTATAAAGATCTAATCCATATGCCCCAAACAAATCAACACTTGTCCAAGGGCCGTTATTAAATTGTCTAAATATTTCATAAAAATAACCCTCAGATATCGTATCATTTTTCTGAGGTTCTATTGTTAAAATTACATAACCACCATCGTCATCTTCTTGATCCTGGATAGACAATATTTTAGGTTTATTCAAAGCTTGTGTTGTAGCACAAACTGATGGTGACTCATAAAGTATATCATTATTAAGCTTCGCTTTTATTTCATAGCAATGCTCCTCACCCATACCTAAACCTGAATGTAAATAACTTAAATCAATCCAATTTAATTCTTCCCATGTTCCATCAATAACAATTATGTAAGAAAATGAACAATCTTCTAGACAAGACTGATTAATACTTTCATTTTCATCACAAATATCATCACCACAATAATATGGTATATTTTCAATTTCTGATCCAATAACCCATTCTGAGGAAATAGAACTTACCTCAATTGGTTCACCAAAATTATCTAAAAATGACATATTACTAAAATCAAGAGATATCATTTGACCAATTGCATTTAAATCATAAGTTATATTAACAATCATAAACAATTCATTGCCAATAGGTATATCATTTGAAAATTCTGAATTTTCAATACTTATGTAATTTTGACTGGTAAAGATTTCCATATTTGCTTCTGATATGCTTCCAACTTCTTCATCAATATTGATTATGCTAAAATTATCATTTTGTGAAACTTGAAAATTAAAGAATGATACGGGAACAGGATTTGACATATTAATCCAGAATTCAGCATTCCCATTTCCATTATCAACAATATCGTTTATAACAATCTGCAATGGTTGACTGTTTCTATAATTTATAATAGGCTCCTGCCAATTCAACTGAATTTCCCTGTACAAATCACTTGTTGCAGATAAAAATAATGGTGCCTCCGGTTCTGGTTCAACATCTTCACATTCTGTCCCATCTCCGACACAATTACCACATTCATCAACTAATGCATCTCCACCACATACTCCTAAACAATCCTCAACGTTACCATTACAATCACAAAAGCCTTCCTCTATACCACCACCATTACATATACCACATTCATCAATTAGTGCTTCTCCACCACATACTCCTAAACAATCCTCAACGTTACCATTACAATCACAAAAGCCTTCTTCAATGCCACCTCCATTACATATACTACATTCATCAATGACTGCGTTTCCGTTGCAAGCTGCGTCCCATGTTGATTCATTATTAGGATCAAAAGTACAATCATATGGATTAATAGATAAATCATTTGCACAATCTGGATACTCATCATTAGAATTTTGAACGTAACCATTTGGTGCAACACAATCTTGAATAGAATCATTAGGGTCTCCTAGACCATCTCCATCTACATCACTATAGAAATCAAATAACTCTCCACAATCAAGAGAAATACAATTTTCATTTGAAGGAGGTGAGTTTGTTATTCCATTTGTTGCAACAACTGTATAGCAATAGGATGTATTTTGTTCTAAACCGATTGAATCAGTATAAGTGGTTTCTAAAATATTCGATGCAATTATATTGTTATCTCTTCTAATTATATAGCTAATATTTTCTTCGCAGTCGTCTGGACAATTAAAAAAACTTTCACCAGATTCACATATACCATTACCACAAATTCCTTGATTTATGACATCTTCTCCTACAGTCCATAATGTTGGAGTCCAAGTATAGTCTAATTCTTCACCATTACTATCAATAAATGTTGTCAGAGACTCATCAATATTGACAATGATTTGTTGTCCCGTAATGTCTAAATTATAATTACCCTCAACATAAATCAGAATACCTGAATCTGTAATTTCTTCACCAGTTGATTCAACATAGATATTACTTGTGTTTATGTTGATGTTCATATTCATAGGTTCACCAGAATTATTAGTTAGTACAAGTCCTTGATTAAATACAGAAACACCAAAGAAGTAAGTTGCTATAGCATTTAAAGAATAATTGTCATTTGTACTAAAATTAATATTAAAATCAGCTAAACAATTAGCATCACAATCATAATTTGCTAACTCAATTTTAAAAATCATAGTTCCAATACATTCTTCTTGATCTGGGCCAGGACCACAATCACTTTCAAATTGCTGATCATCAATTTCTATAATACTAAATGTTAATAAATCTCTAGAATCATTTGTAGACCGAACGTTTTTTGATTGCAATTTGCTATTTTGAATATTTACAGTTTCACTAGCGATTGCATTCCAACTTAAATTAATAGTGTCATCTGTATTGGTTACTTCTAATGTAGGTGCTGAAAGCCCATCACAGCTATTCCCATTGCCACCACATATTCCACAAACATCTATAAATAATCCATTACAACAAGTGCCATTTAAATCTTCTTGATATAAACCATTACAAGCTGAATTCCACGTGGATTCGTTTTCAGGGTCGAATGTACAATCATAAGGGTCTTGGTCAATAATTTCATTATAACAATATGGCCACTCATCGTCACCATTAGATACTAGACCCGAAGAAGAATCTCCTGGGCACCATAAAATGCTCTCATTAGAATCACCGAAACCATCTCCATCTGAATCAGTATAAAGTATTTCGAAGTCACAACCTGTTATTACACACTCTTCGTATTGAGATTCAAGTATAAAGTTTACATTATCACTTTGAATAAAAGGCTCAAAGCAATCTAAATCACTGCATCCGTTTAGTGTAGATCCATAATTATAAATTACTTGTGTGTCCACATTAAAGCAATATTCGGTATTTGATTGTAAACTATTATCATCATAAATATAAAAATTATCATAGAGTATTGCAACTTCTTGATCATAGTTACCAGAAATTTCATTTATTTTATATAAAATATCTGGAGCACAATCTTCTGGTTGACCATCATAGTAAGACTCATTTTCAATTGCACCGTCTACTCCAGAATCATAACAATAACTGTCATTTTTTAAACCAACTTGTTCTATATCTACTTCATCTGCATTCCATTTTGTATTTAAAAACAGATAACAATCATATTCGTTCTCAATTTGATCGCTGCATTCGTTATAAGTATCTCCTACATTATTAGTAAAAGCTGATTGATTTGTAAAATGAATAATTTCATCAATAATTTGTTTATCATATTCAAAATTGTTTTCTTTTCCACCAATATTACCATAGCTATTATCTTGATTAGGGTCTGGATTATCAAACAGGGTAAGATAATTTGGTTCGGAATTACAACCAAAAGTAGGTGCTCCTGATTCGTATTCATCTGGACACCCATCTAAACCATAATCTAAAAAATACTCTCCCATATCGTATTCGCTATTACCATTTGAATCAGTGAATGGTTCAGCATCATTCCAAATTCCATCACCCATACTATCATTCCACTCTAACCATACCTGGGTAGACTCATTTAAATTTTGGCATTCTTCTCTTCCAGCATCTCTACATTCATAATATAAATTTATACAATCATTATAATTATTATAAATTGAGTAACCAGTATTGTATTCACTTGACAAGTTTTGGTACAGTATACAAATTCCAACTTTATTACAAGGGCAATCATCATCATTTCCTGGAATCTCATCTGATCCAAATGGATGATATGTATCTCTTCCAACGCAATCATCACCTTCATAATAACCTTGTACAGGTGGACAATCACTACATAATCCAGTATTCGGATCACAATCATATAGAGTTTCATTTAGATCATAAATATCATTGCTATTGAAATCAATAAAATATTCAGCTTTATCCCATTTTAAATTGCCATTTAAATCTTCGAAATCTTCGGCTGAGTCAAATGTTTTAGAATTATCATTATCATAAAATATTTCACCTAGATAATCATCACAACTATTTCCATTTGAAAAACTTAAACAATCATATTTATTTATCTTGACTCTAAATTTTGATACAACTTCATTTCCAATACCTAAAGAAGTACCATTAGCAACAGCAAAAATTTGGCCACTATTACCATTAGAGGTAATAGAGGTAGACATACCAATATCTTCTGCCCTTCCATCGTATCCTTGATTATCATAAAAAATTAGTAATTCTGAACTTATCTGGATACTAAAACTATTCAATGGAACATTGTTATCTATTTTTAATTCAATTTCTGCAACTTCATGTCCATCATCTGTAAAATCTAATAATGAAATGGAACTAATATTGACTGCAATATCAGGTTCATAACTGTACATACTAAGATGATATGATGGTTTTGACCATTCGAGATAAATACTTATACTATCAGATAAAACTTCAACATTAAAATCTTCAACTTCACTAGTTGCTCCGCAATTGGGTAATTCATCACAAAAACCACATACATTGACAACGGCAGGTCCATTTTCTGAGTTTAAGTTTTCCATATCATGCCAACATGTTTCTTCTGCACCATCGCTTGAGCAATCAAAATGACCTGCATAGTCACCATTATTATAATATGAACATTCATTCCAATTTGAATTTAACTGTGCTTCACCATTTACAACTGTATAAGGAGGAATACACTCTTCCCCATCTTCATTATTGGGATCACAACTACAGCACCATCCACAAGCATCCAAATTAGTATCTACCTGATCCCAATCTACGTCACCTGTTGATAAATCAATAGGATGACATTCTCCTAAACAATTTAAAGCACCCCCAAATGTATAATCAGGCGCAGCATCCCCATAATCAGATAATTCAGGTTCAGACCAAATTGATTTTTCTCTTCCAGTTAAACCTTCGTAACAATACCCAAAACATTCATCATCTAGTTTAGCACACCCACTTTCTAATTTATAATTATCTGGTCCATCACATATTCCATCATCGTCAGCATCAGCGCAATATGAACAAAATTCTTCTTTAAAAAGCTCATATTCGTCTAAAGAAATTTGATTGTTTGATAATGATAACCATTCTTCTTCTCCTGATTCATATTCTGTTTCATAATGAATTTTAACTTTGGAATCATTCCAGTCAAAACAATCACCGTGACAATCATAAGGATTTTCCCCAATAAAATTCGGACAGTTTGGATATTCATCAATTCCAAAATTAATATCCACATACCCTTCTGGTGCTCCACACTCTTCATTATCAGTGGGTTGATTTAAATCACCCAATCCATCTTCATCTAAATCAAGATAATATAAAGAAGTAACGCAATCTGTAATAATACATAGTTTTTCGTCTAAAGCATCTTCTTGCGATGTTTGACCATTGGGTATAGTAGGATGTGAAGCTGTTACGTAATAACAATATCCTTGTTCTGGCGTTAAATTGGAATCAGAAAAATAAGTATATGTATCATTATAAATATCGTATGGTTGATCTTGATAATCAAAAGAATCCAATAATATCAATGTAGATTGATTAAAATCTAAGCTATTAGAGTTCATGTCATCACATAAATTATTATCGTCTGAATCTTCACAATCGTCAAATTCATATCTATAAATACTGTAGACATACGGCGTTGCACACTGATAAGGACAGTTATTAAAACCTACATTACAATTTGAGCAATCTAAGTTTTGAGGGGGGCTATCAATATTATTACCAGGTTGCCACAAAGTCGGTAGCCATTGAAAATCAGCAATTGGTTCGGTTTCGGAAGTATGATATAATATTGTTTCATTATAATCGTGTTCTATATAGAAAATCTGATCATATTCAACATCATATGTACCGCTCATTGTAAACAAGTGGCAAGTTGAATAACTTTCACATTCGTCTATAGTACAAATACTGCCAGACCAATTTCCTCCAACTTCATTACAACTAAGTTCTGTATTTTCATCAATAATTACATCTTGATCACATACTTGATTTCCATTTAAATCATTAAAATTCCATTCTCTTTGAGAAATGAATTCTTCAGAACAAGTCACTGTAAGTGACTCCATTTCTTCATATTCAAAATAATATCCACAATCATTATCACCATTTTCATCAACCCAACTAAGAGCTTGTTCTTGATCTTCACATATGTTATTACACTCTCCAGTGTCTTGTCCAGGCCAATTTGGATTTAAATGACCCGTGTTATCACAAGTTCCTCTTGAAGAAACACAATCACCATCTATCCAAGTACCACCAATTAGAATACTTTCACAATTTTCTTCAGTATCTATATCAACAACTTGGAAATATTGGCATATCCCATCTAAACCGCAATCATCATATTCTAAATATAATACCCAATCAACATTATTAGCCTGAATCACATTAGAATTAACATTTTGAGACCAATTTAAACTTTCTAAAAAACCGCCATTAATTGAATTAATTTGAAGGTTTGCATCTCCATTACGAATACCAATATTAAATGCTCTTAAATCAGGGAAATATTCGCGCCTCAATAAAGATACATCAAAATCTACTGATCCATCTCCATTATCATCGATATTATCAATGAGGAATGTAATTCTATAATCATCTTCTGGCTCATCCCAGGAAAAAACTACAGAATCAGTTCCAATCAATAATGATTCATCTGAGTTAATTAAAACATTCAAATTTCTTGGATAATTAAAGTTCGAGAAAACTAAATTATTTAATAATAACATTAGTAACGTAAATTTTATTTTTGTATTGATATATTTCATTTTCTTTTCTGTAAACTATTTTTATAGGTCTCAAAATAATACACTTTAGAGTTATTATCAAGTGATACTCATCAAAAAAATAAAAAAAATTACAAAAAATTGAATTTTAAACTGTAAACACCAATTCAAAATAAAAATTTATAAACTTAAGTTAAACTATTATCGTAAATTTTAATTAAATATGAACTTAAAAAATCACATTCTTATCTCAAGTTCTAATCTGGAAGATCAAGTTTTTGGTAAAAGCATTGTTTACATATGTGAACATGATAAAAACGGGGCAATGGGATTTTTAATAAATAAACCTTTTCCTGAAAAAAATCTCAAATTAATTTTACAAGAAACCGGACTAAGTAAATTAGAACCTCATCCTAATATATATTTAGGAGGTCCAGTCGGTATAAATAATGGTTTTTTCATCCATACTTCGAAATATTTTACTGAAGGAACACAAAAAATATCAAAAACAATATCAATCACGTCTAATCACAACGTAATTGACGATCTTTCAAACGGTTCAGGACCCAATGAATACCGTTTTTCATTAGGTTATTCTGGATGGGACAAAGGTCAACTAGATAAGGAAATTGAGAATGGAGATTGGTTCATTATGCCAGCTACATCAAAACTTATATTTAATACTCCAGATTGTAAAAAATGGGATACTCTTTCATCAGAATTCGGAATAGACTTAATTGAAATCACCGGTAATACCGGTTTTGCTTAAAATTAATTCTACAAAGTTAAATTAAAATTATCTATAATTATACTGGGTACCATTATCCCACCAGGTTGTCTACCATCATATGTTCCAACTTCTGGTACATACTCGACAGTATCAGATATACCATATAATTGGTCGCCAAAAAAGTTGTATATGCTATCATCAAATCTCATGTTTTCAATAGGAGAAACAATTTTACCATTTTCCACCCAAAAACAAGCATATCTTGTCATACCAGTAATTCTTCCACCTATCCTATCACTCCAATTTAAATAATGCAAATTAGATAAATATAATCCTTGGTTTAAATGTGACAACATCTCATCTTCTTTTAACTGTCCTGCTGATAATTTTGGTGTTCTTAGATATTCTCCATCCTCGGCAAAGTTAGAATTACAATTATATTCTTTTGCTGTTCTACTACTTACCAATGTATTTTTTAATTTACCATTTGTAAAAAGTTCAATGCATTTTTCAGAAATTTCTCCATTTGTATTAAACCTTGGTACTAATCCAGATCTAAAATCCTCAGAAATATTTAATTTTGAAGATAATGATATATCATTTTCTCTCATTTTGCACAATGCACTATTACCTTGTCTAATTGATGCTTCACTTATTCCNCCCCAAGAAAACATACCAATCAAATCAGCAACTGCTGCCGGAGCTAGATAAGTTCTATAATTTCCAGGGGATATTTTTTTAGAATTTTTATTCATTATTTGACATTGTCTTTTTTTNTNTTCAAAATGATGATTNAATTTTTCTTGATTCCAATCTGAACCAGCATATGTACCCTTTACCATCTTTTCATTTGGAGTGATCAAAGAATAATCTAAGGAATATGAGCTTGTTTCAAACCAATTTCGTTGACCATTTGAATTCGCACTGCCTCTGTANATTGGTCCACTTGCCCAAATGCCTGTAAAGTCAACACCTTGAATTATTGGTAAAACTGAATCAATAACTTGTTCTCTAGACAAAATGTTTCCATCATTTATTTCACATATTGATTTAGAACTANNTGGNCTAACAATGTATGGATCTTCNGGAAGATTATTGATTTCATTTCTCATAATTTCTATATNATTCAAAANATTATTTAAATCAATAGAATGATCCCCTTGGAATGAAAGGCTAAATTTGCAGGATCTATTATTTTTAATAAAATTTATATACAAATTTGCATCATCAACACAACCTGTTTGACGAACTTTTGCATTATTAAATCGTATATANTGAGATTTTTCACCTGAAAAAGATAAAATAAAATCTTCACCTTTATTTCTTTTTTTCATTATTTCATCACAAATATAAAANAATTTATCTTTCATTTTATGCTCCTCCAAAGANGTCTATATTTTCAAAAAAACAAACCGGTGATGCNTGACCAACTCTAATAGCTTGATTTGGTTCTCCTTTACCACAATGTGGTGTGCCAAAGTATTCAAANGTATCTTTATTACCAACCATTTTTAANCTATTCCAAAATGGGGTAGAAATTGCTCTATAATTTGGATTTCTAATAGTTTTAGTTAACTTACCATTTTNNATTANTTTACCNTACTCGCATCCAAANTGNAATTTATTTCTATAATCATCTATAGACCATGANCTATTTGATTCCATNTANACACCATTTTCAACCGACNCAATGATTTCGTCAAAANTAGAATCNCCAGGTTCAATATTNAAGTTTGCCATTCTATCAATAGGACTTCTATTCCAACTACTTGATCTAAAATTAGCCACACCNTCTATTTTTGAACGTCTTTGACTTTCTACTCCCCCTAAACCTCTTAATAAAGTTCCATCTTTTATTAAATATTCTTTTTTAGCAACATCACCACTGTCATCAAACTTATAACTTGCAAATTCACCTTCAAGTGAAGGATCAAAAGTTACATTTAATAAATCAGATCCATATTTTAAATTTCCAAAATCTTCTAATCTAACAAAACTCCATCCAGCNTAATTTCTCTCATCACCCAATATTCGATCCATTTCCAAAGGGTGACCTATACTTTCNTGAATTTGTAACATCATTTGATCTGGAGCTAAAACTAAATTTGTTTTTTTAGTTGGACACTCTTCTGCACTTAAGAGTTCTACAGCTTGCTCNCCAACAATTTGCGCTTTATTCAAAAGCGCATCTTCGTCAAANACTTCGTAACCAGCTTGATAGCTTTGAGCTAATCTTCCATTTGCAGATCTACTCTGAATTATATTACCATCTTGTGCAGTTGCTNAAAAATCAATAGACATTAATAAAAAGTCTTGACTAAACTCGCTACCACTTGANCTTACAAAATTAATATCAGTTTCTACAATTTTAAAAAATGATGAAGCACTTACTATTTTATCGGAAACTTTAATTGATTNATTTGTTTTCATTAACATATCGTTTAGCATCTCTGGGGATATTTCATTNTTATTTTCTCTGNAAGAACTGAACTTACCANNTGATTTTGGCCTAACATCTTTATCAAAACTATATAGCGACCATTTTGAAGCTAATTTTGCTTGTTCAAATGCACTATTAGCCGCATTTTGAATACTTTTTGAATCAAATTTATTTGTTCCGTAATATCCAAATTGTCCATTATACAATACCTCAATTAAAATACCNTGAGTCAAATGCCTATCATTTGCTTTTGGATTTCCATCTCTAACTGATCTATAAGTAGTCTTCTCTCTAACCTCTCTNATACCTATCCAATCAGCNTTAATATTTATTTNNTTTAATATTTTATTTAAATTATTTTTCATTTATNACTCTNAGTTATNTTNTNNANTTTACAANTTNATTTATTAATTAATTATTNTTATAATCAANAAATCCATCTTCATTAAGAAAGTTNAAATTTTCATTTTCNACAATTAATCCTAGTTGTTTTTTNCCCATTTTTGATCCACCATCAATTAGCAACCAATTTAGATTTTTATTATTTTGATANGGTCCATANGGGGTATTNCCAACNATTANTTTTCTATTTTNAAAATANTTTTCAAACATNTTTTTATCCTCATCAAACTTTGAAAAAATAAATTTTTTATCCCAAGTAATCTGATNTAAAAATTCATTTGANANAACTTCATTATTAGAAATAGCAATCATTTGATNTTCATTNANAAAACCTCCATGNATNGCTATNATNTTTTTATCTAAATAATAATCTTGNAAAANATCNGAAAAAAANNNNCTATGTGNAANAGGTATTTTTTNNATTTTTAAGTTTAAATTNTCNAAATNATTAATACCNTAACTTTGCAAAATTTGNCTTCCACCATTTTTAATCCAAACAGNATTNGGNNNNTTTTTAAATTTNAATAANTCNATAAAAAANANATCGTTATTTNCTTTTATAAAAAAAGTTTTTTTTGATTTAGATTTTAATTTCANTAAAAAATCTANAGTTTCTNNAGCAGAATATTTNACAGAATTTAAATTATCAATATAATTNCCAACAAAAATTAGATAATCTTCATTTTCATTATATTNTGCAAAGTTTAATAATTTTTCTAAACCANAATGATTTGCATGTAAGTCACCTATTAANATATATCGATTCAAAAATATTTATATTATAATTTTTTCTGTAAATAGGCATTTAATGCNGAAGATATTCTGGAATTAATTTCAGAGTAATGTGCACTTGTCATTTCATTCATNCCAAACATATGCTGTGAATTTTTAACTAACTTNTGTATTTCAACTAAACTTTGTCTNGCTAATATTCGTGCATCATAATTTAAACTTGCATCTTCATTTATCATATCTATTAAAATATCAAGGTGNATTCTTTGCAAACTTCTTCTAAATGAATTTACATTTTCTCTTTCAACTAATTCAGTCCANATAGACTCTCTTATTGTAACAAAAAGCTCTGACATTGTAAACTTATCATTTTGAGATTGAAATCTTATTTCNTTNTCTTGAATTCTACTTAATACTAATGGATTGAAAATTCTATATAATGCTCTAGCNTGTAACCTTTCAACTGCATTATGAATTGGATAATCTAATCGTTTCATATTCCATACTGATCCCCTAAAATTCCAGAATCTATTTGGCAAAAGTTTATTTAATAATTCTGGAGAAAAAGAAAAAGCGTCTTTGTGAAAAATCTTGTCATTTAATAATTGAAGTGCTTTTCTTTGTTGGGAAGCAGGAACAATATTTAATGGCTGTCTATTACCTGGATCGCCAATGTGATCTCTATATATGTAACTCCCTCCTATATATTTAGTAATTACATTTATAGCCCCTCTATATTCTCCCCAACCCTGACCAAAAACTCTTCTAATTTTTTGAAATTGTTCTCCTTCAACTTCAAAATTATTTAAAATATCGCTCCATAGTTCATTTGACAACTTTATTCTCAGACTTGAATATTCAAGCGGGTCATCACCTAAATCATAAAGATTACAAGTAGGATCCATACCCCAAACAGAGGAACCTCTAGCATCTTCATCCGTTCCATATTGAAGGTTTGGTTCAGATACTCTACTAATAATCTTTTCCAACATAACTTCTTCTGAAACGTACAAATCAGGATCATGAATAGCATATGCATATTCAATTGCCCAATAATCATAGACTCCTAAAGTTGTATGGTACCACGAACCCTGAGGTTCTCCTTTTGAAGACAAATTAACAGGATTATAGTCCATAACAGAACTGGTGACTCCATTTTTCTCGGTAAACATTTTATTTTTTAAATCAAAAAGAGAATAAGTTGCACTTGCTTTAAAATTATGCCTCAATCCAATTGTATGTCCAACTTCATGAGCTATTAAATCTACCAATCCATCATAAATGAATTGTTCTTTGTCTTTCTCGTTTACTAAACCTCTGCTATTTAAAACGCTCCAGCCAAAGGCCATTTGATGCTTTTTACCTTCAGCATAATTACATTCATGGTTATGTAATTCTAAATTTTCTTCTTCCTTATAAGATGACAATGGAGTAATCCATTCTTCAAATTCATTTCCATAGTATCTTACATAATCAGAGCTAACTCTTATATCTGCATCATATAATTCACCAGTAAATGGATTGGCTCTAGATGGACCAACTGCATATCCACCACCAGGAGTTATAATCCATCTAATAGTATTATATCTCACATCAGCTGGGTCCCAATCAGCATCATCTGGCATTTGTTTAACAACAATAGCATTTTTTATTCCTATTCTTTCAAATGCATCATTCCATAATAAAGCACCTCTTTTTATGGCAGGTCTAAATTTTTCTGGAATTGTATTTTCAAGCCAAAAAACTATCGGTTTTACTGGTTCAGATAATTCTTCATCAGGATTTTTTTTCTGTAAATCCCATCTGTTTATATATCTTTTATAGGGAGTTTCTGTTAAAACATCTGAATAATCTTGATAAATTGTTGTAAAATGTCCAATTCTATCATCTGCTTCTCTTGGTTTATAATTTGTATTGGGTATCGAGGACAAACTGAAATGATATTTATGAAACATACTTTTAGAATCAGGAAGTGTATATAAATCATTTGGCTTACCATTTTTAAAATGCAACATAACATCAATTTCAGTATTTAACGGGAATGATTTTATTTCACTGAAATAACTATTTTTTTTATCAAATGAAAATTTATTTTTCCTTTCTCCTGTAATATATCCAACATTATTAAAATCTTTTATAAATAATTCAGACATATTGACTAAATATGATCCTTCTTCACTAGGTTCTCCAATAATTTTAGAATTTGAAAAGACTGAGTTAGAAAAACTTTGTTCAACAGCTTTCTTAGAAGCAAAATTCTTTTCGGCTCTAAAATATACATTTTTATTTATTAGTTGAATATTTTTTT
>PAFF01000090.1 GCA_002704045.1 Fidelibacterota bacterium | reverse complement strand
ACAGGATAACTAAAATCAACATCACTCGCTCCACTTAGGAATATTGAATATGCTTCGCCCGGTGACATTGTAGTGATTTGATATACACCAAAAGATGGAGCATTGAACTGACCCATATCGTTTGATATTAACAGTATGTTATCATAATAATCACCAAAAACATCGTCAGATGACATCTCCATCTGTGGAAGATATGGTAATAGATTTAACTTGTAAGCTTCTAAAGTCAAAGAGGTTGTCTGCTCTACTGGTTGACCAGTAACAGATACAGTGTAGTCAGATGCACCAGAAATGAAACATTTATAACCCTCAAGACTTAAATCACCAATCTGATTAACACCAAATGATGGTGCATAAAAATCTCCGTTATCATCGCTCATGAGAAGTATTGGCGCATCACCTAAATTAGATTCTATTGATGCATCTTCAGGAATAACATTAAATGAAACCGAGTTTAACATATATGCATTCATTACAAGCTCTTGTGTAACCGTTGAAGGTACAAATGGTACCATAAAATCTAAACATTGAGTTGATGTATACCAAGGACTAGCGTTTGGATCAGATAAGACATAAGAATCAAAGCATAATTCAGTCATTCCTTCCATCATAGAATGATCAACGGTAATAGTAGCAATTGATCCAGCCCCAGGCTCAATTGAAGATCCTGCCAAAGAGAATCCAACCAATGTAGTGGCACCTTCTACATCATTACCTTGAAATATAAAAGTTCCAGGCACACGGTCTGTAGTTTCAAGAGAGACAAATGATAACATTTCAGGGTTGTCTGAAATCGAAAATTGAGCTCCTGAGACCAATCCAGTATTATCCATATGAATTTCATATGTTGATGAGGAGGTTTGCTCTAATGATAAAAATACATCAGGCACACCTATTGTAACACTACTACATTCGTATTGTGTAAATACTTGCACTCCATTTTCATCTGAAAAAACTGATGTAGGCTTAAAACAAATATCAGTAATGCCATCATCTGCATCATTATTGACTTGATATGTAATTGTGAATAAATCTCCTGATTCTGTAAGTGCAGTAAGGTCTAAAGTAAACCATAATGTATTTACATAACCATCAAGTTCATTCCATTCAAAAATACCCAAATCATTTAACAAGGGACTTGGCTGAACATCAATAGCTGTTATTGACTCAGGCGTATCATCTATCTCCAATTGAAAACCATATAAATCAACTGGACTTTCAACTGAAATAGTTACTTCAAATGTTTCGCCCTGGTCAACTGGCTCTGAAACGGTACTAACATATGCATTCACACTTTCTACATCAACTGATACAATTGAACAATCAGAGTACACAGGAAATGGATTGCCTGAAACATCAGCAAAAGATTCATTTGTAGTACAAACTTCTACATCAGCCGGCATACTTGCTGCAGTTCCAAATGTAATTTCTAATATTGGACCATCTCCTGCAGCTATCGTTTCACCTGTTAATGAAAATCCAATCACCCTAGCATTACCCTCACCTTGCTCTGTACCCTGGAATAAATAATTTGAAGGTACTCTATCAGTAGTTTCAACACTTTCAAAATATAAATAATCAGGCAAATCAACTAAATCAAATTGTACTCCTGCTACCGGAGATTCATTTGTTAAAGAAAATGAAAGTGTTATTTCATCTCCATTCTGAACACTTCCTCCTGATAAATCAAGTGTAACCCATGACATAGGCATTGCATCATCTTCGTTTGAATAATCCGATACAAATTGATTATCATATTCTGATGCAACCACGTAATAATATGTATTACCATTTATAACATCAGTATCAAGATATTCAGTAGTTGAACCATCTGTTGATCCAATCATTGAATAGCTTGAACCTGATATATCTGATCGGTAAACGTTATATCCAGTTAATGCTATATCTCTATTAATATTATCTGACCAAATATTAATTTTCGATTCTGGACTAGAAATCAAAGCCATTCCATGGTGAGTATTCTCATTATTTATAATATTTGACTGTTTAATTTCACCTTCAGTTTTACCTGAAATAGTTTCAATAGGATTTAGCTGTGCAACTTGTCCAAAAGGAGATGTTACGTAGGCATTAATATTCCAATTGTAATTTAATGCATATGACTCAGACATACTTGTCCATCCACCACCACTTAGTGAAATTAAATCACTATAACCAGCAAGCGCTGGACCACCATCAGCTCCAGCAGGATATCCTGTTGTTGTGTTAGATCTATAGCCAATATATAAATCACCATTCCCAGGTAAAGGAATAGATTCGTCTAATATAATTTCGTTCCAGTCACCAATTATTACTTCTGGTACTAATTGATCGACAACCAATGCATCTCCATACCAAACTCTAACAGAATATTCACAACTTGCCTCGGTTGGGAAAAATCTTACCTTAGATACATTCATACCTGGATATTCTGATAACTGGTCTTGATCAAATTTGATTGCAACATCAAAATCAGCAGCACCTCCGGTACCAACTCCAGTATAGTTTCCACCATTATCATATCCAAGCCAAACAGGATCTGGCATTCCTTGCCAAGATAGAGGAACTTCACCATCTTGTCCTGATTCTGCAACTAAATTCATTGGAGCAAGAAGGAATCCAGGATAAACTTCAAAAGTATCAGAACCATATTCAGCAACATAAAGACCACTACCTGAAGCATCAATGATTAAAGCAGAACTGTAATTAAATTCAACTAAAGCAGCAAACGCTGTTTCATTTACTAAACCGTATACCGTTGCAAAAATTCCTGAACCTGAAAAAGCGTCAGATCCACTACAGTTAACTTGACCAGCAGTTGTTGCACTACAGGTCCAACTATCAGGTAAATCAGAACCAGCATCAATTGCAACAAATCCTACAGATTCTGGGGTATCAGTTAGCTGTACAGATATATTAGTTACTGGTTCATCTGTATTAATAAATAGATCAACTATGACATCTTCTAAAACATCTGCAGTTGCTGTAGATACATCAATATCCAGTGCAACATTGTATCCAATTGAGACATCAATACTTGAACAGGTTCCATCAACAAAAAATTCCTGACCTAGGGCATCTGTAAAACTTTCTAAAGCAGGACATAATGATACAACTGAAGGAAAATCCGCTAAAGTAGAAAACTCAATACCAATCAAAGATGTCCAAGTTCCAGGCTCAATAAATGTACCATCTGATGATGAGCTAGTTATTCTAGCACTACCATTTGCCTGTTCACTGAAATCAACTGTCCAATCTGAGGGCACAGCATCTGAAACAGAAATACTACTTATTTCTAAGAAATCTGGCACATCAATCAAATCAAATTGCATGCTAGCTATGTTTTCAACATTGGTTAATCCAAAATCAACTTGTACATTTTCTCCACTTACAACCACAGCATCAGATAAAGTTAAAATTACTGTATTCATTGGTGTGGCTGAAGCCTCATTTGACGGATCCGATTCTCCTATATCATATACAGCTGTAACCACATAATAATATGTACTTCCATTCATTACTTCTGCATCAGTATAACTAGTTACATCAGACCCAACAGATGCAATTGATGTGTATGGTCCTCCCACAATATCAGATCTCAAAACATCAAAGCCAGTTAGCTCTTCGCGAGTTTGAATAAAATTGTCTGGGCTAGGATTAAAGTTCTTAACTAGTTCTGGAGGCATATCGTGAGTAGCAATCACGGTTGGACCACTTTCATCACCACCTCCACAATCTGTACTTGATGATGTTGCTGATACAACATCAGAACATATATCTCCTGCACAAACCTCAAATAAGTACGTTTCACCTGGTCCAAAACCATAAAAACTTAATGTTCCATTGAAATTAGTACCTGTTAAATCCAGTGGGTTTTCGTTTACATCATAAACACCATAATTCATTGTTGTTATTGTACAACCACCATCCCAAGTCATTGAGAAATAGTTAGTATTTTCTAAACAATCTTCAGGGCTTGTTACATTGAAGTTATCTATAGAAGTACAATCCTCAGTACCACCTGTACCTCCACATACTCCACCTGGATCGTCTATATCAGGATCAAATGCTCCGCAATCACCACAATCATTTCCATACTCTGGACACTCATTATTTGGAAGCCAAAATACTAAATTAAATGCACCATCATCACAAAAGCCATCTCCTAGCCAAGTATTATTACCTTCAACACAACCATCGTATGTTCCATCAGCGCAATCAGCATTGTTAAAACAAGTACCAGCACAATCTACATATTCGGCAGATCCATCTGGACAAGCTGGAAAACCACCAAATCCACCTGGAGAACCCCACGATAAATCAACAAGACCATCACCTGCTTCTGCAACAAGGTTAGTTGCCGGATCTGGTACATAAGGCATTGGGGTAGCAGAAACCTCATTAGAAAAATCTGATTCTCCTCCATCATAGATAGCAGACACAACATAATAATAAGTAGATTCGTTCATTAATCCTTCATCAAGATAAGTTGTTGTATTTACATCTGTTGAACCAACATTTACATAACCACTTCCAGAAACATTTGATCTATAAATATTATAACCAATTAAATCTCTATCAACATTATGAAATTCTTGCACAGAGTATTCAACTTCAAAACTTTGCCAATTATTAACATATTCTCCTTTTTCATAATTATGAAATTCAACGTAATAACCAGTCTCTATTGAAATTAACATACCATCTGTTGAAAATTGGACACTTTCCTCAGCACCAAATTCACCACCATTCGCGATTTCTACTCCGTCAAGCAATAATTGATAACCGCCATAACCATATCCACAGCAAATACCATCACCCCAAGAATCAAAAATTGTCCAAGTATAGGAACCTGCTTCTAATTCAAAATCATTAGAATACTCAGTTTCGTTAGCTAAAGCTGGATTACTTGCTACCAGAGTACCTGATGCGTCAACCAGCTCCCAACTAGTTTCAGTTGCATACTGATCTGTTGTTAAATTAACAGTTAATGTCCCCGCGACTTCACCAGGAGGATCATCCCAGCTCAATAATACAACTTCATCGCCTGCTTCAGCAGTTAAATTTTCAGGAGCAATTAGTGGCTCTGGAGGTGCCTCATCGGTTGTAGCATCCACACAAGACTGCGCAGATTCACCCCCAGCGTTGAAAGCACTAACACAAAAATTATAAGTAGTTGAAAAACTTAAATCATATGATGTGTATGATGTTCCAGAGGTCATATCTGACATTATACCATCTTGATAAACATAATATCCATCAGCATTATCGGAAGCGCTCCAAGAAAGATCAATATCATTTCCCATAGCCATTGCAGTTAAATTGGATGGTGATTGAGGTGGATCAGGCAAGTTCATATTAATTGTTAAACAATTATCAACCCAAGAATATAGTTGTTCACCACTTTGGTTTGAAATAACAAGAGAGGTAACACCAGATTCTATACAAGCATCTGCTGGATTCCCTTGAACTTGAACTGTTGTTAAAATGCCGTTACCCGGTTCAATACTTCCTCCTGTAAGAGAAAAACCTATCACTGTAGTAGCGCCAGTGGATACTGTAAAACCATTTTCATCAGCTGCACCACCAGATGCATCAAGGACTGTCACCCCGTTAATATTAAATTGAAAACCATTAAAGGACAACGGACTATCATAAAGTATGTTAATAGTACTTATTTGAGGCAACTCTAAAACAGTTCCATCTTCTAATGCAGCAAATAAACCAAATGCAGGGTCTGCTTCAGATGGGTTTAAAAAACCTGAAGCAAAAACTACAGCGCTTCCACCACTCAAACCACTGATTGGGGCCAAAAATTCTGCAATTGGATCCGATCCAGTTGGTGCAATACCAATTGTATAATCTGATGCTGGAACTTCAACATATCCAGAAAATTCAGAATACATTAAACCATCTACCAAAATACTTCCATCTGCTAGAACATCAACTGATGGCGCATCTGTAGATCCATGATAAACATTTAAACCAACATTTCCATCCGAGGCACCAAAAGTACTTGCTGTAGCCGCTAGATCAAATGGGGTATCATCATTATTTAGTAAACCTGTTGCCACAACAACATATGACCCACCAGATTCTAAATCAAATGCAAAATCAGCAATGACACTTGCACCTGTTGGGGCAATTCCAACGTTAAAAGAGGCAGGCATTGTCAATACAGGCGTAGCTGATCTATAAGTAAAATCTTCTAAAACAATACTACCATCTATATATATATCTACAGTAGGACTTGCTGAATTATGAACAATTTGGACTAAAGCTCCAGTCAAATTACCATCACAGTCGTAAAAATCTTCAGCAAATGTACAACTTCCATCATCATCTGTTGCATCTGCATTATAATTACAAGCAGAACTATCAGTACAACCAAATATAGGGGGATCACCAATACAATCACCAACATTCACATCTAAATTTGCTCCTTCAAGACCAGATATCACTACATCTTCAATACAACTAAATGTTCCTAAATCTGAAAATTCTAGTATCGTTAATACTCCCGAACCCGCAGGAATTGTTGAACCACTAAATGAGAATCCAAGAACAGTGGATCCACCTGTACTAGTTGAGAATCCATTATCAGTTGAGCTACCGCCCGAGGCGCCAGTTATGGTTGCACCACTTAAATTAAATTGAAAACCAGCAACTTCCACATCGTTGGACATTAATATTTCCATAGTTCCTGATGACTCATCAACCGTGCCAAAGCTTAATGATACGCTTTGAGCATTTATAAATGAAAATACAGCAATTAAAATAGCTGTTAGATAATTTTTAGTTGAACTAAACATTGATACGTTCCTCCATATTAATTAAAAATTTTTATTTATATAAAATTTGCCTTAGAAAGGCTATTAAATTACATTCACTTCTCATAATAAACATAATATAAATGATATTAATAGATTATGTTTTTATTGTGTCAATCTGTTATATATTGTGTCAAAGTGTTACAACTATGAATTTAGTGCCTGATCAAGATCCTCTACTATATCATCCTTATCTTCTATTCCTACAGACAATCTAACCAATCCATCTGTTAAACCTCTAGCCATTCTGTCTTCTTTAGGTACATCTGCATGA
The DNA here is from genome assembly GCA_002704045.1 of Fidelibacterota bacterium. Taxonomy (GTDB): domain Bacteria; phylum Fidelibacterota; class Marinisomatia; order SCGC-AAA003-L08. The sequence continues at coordinate 8,872 of PAFF01000090.1, read as the reverse complement.
GTCATGGTTGCAGGATGTGTTATCATTGTTTCAACTGAACCCAAACTTTCAGCAAGCGAGCATAATTTAACATTGTTCATTAAAGAAATTCCTGCAGGAATACCGCCCTCCAATTCCATTGATATCATGCCACTAAATCCAAGCATTTGTTTTTTAGCAATACTGTAGCCTGGATGGGATTTTAAACCTGGATAACTAACAGACTTAACTTTTGGGTGATTTTCCAAAAACTCAGCAACTGCAATCCCATTAACACAATGCCTCTCCATTCTGATAGATAACGTTTTTATACCAGATAAAGTCAACCAGCAGTCAAATGGACTTGGCACAGCACCTATAGTTTTTTGAACAAATTCCATTTGATCATTTATTTTTTTATCATTTGTAACTATGGCCCCACCAATAATTTGATTATGTCCACTTAAATATTTGGTTGTACTGTGCATAACTATATCTGCACCAAATTCCAAAGGTCTTAGCAATGCTGGCGTTGAAAAAGTAGCATCGACTCCATACATAATATTATGCTGATTCGCAATTTTACCAACAGCATCTAAATCTGTCACCTTAAGCAAAGGATTAGTAGGAGTCTCAATCCATATTAATTTTGTATTTTGCTGAATTGCATTTTCAACTTCATCAGAATTGGATGAATTTACATAAGTAAACTCTAAACCATAATTAATTAATAAATCATTAAAAAGTCTTGAAACACCACCATATACATCATCTGAACAAACAACATGATCTCCAGATGACAACATTTTTAGCACACTATCAACAGCTGCCATACCAGAGCTAAAACACGTTCCATGTTTACCTCCTTCAAGAGCTGCTAAATTATTTTCCAAAACTTGTCTTGTAGGGTTAGCCGATCGCGTATAATCATAACCCTTCATTTTTCCTACTTCATCTAAAACATATGTTGCAGTTTGATAAATTGGTGGAACTATAGCACCTGTTGTTGGATCTGCCTCAATCCCTGCTCGAATTACTTTTGTATCAAATTTCATAAGATTTCCTTTCTAATCTAATTACTATCCATATAAATATTTTCTATTTTGATTATAAAACTTCCTCTAGGGACCAACCAGTCTGCAATAATTTTTCTGCTTTTTTATACTTAATAGTTTTTTTCTCATTACCATCAGTAATTACTACTTTTTGATTTCTTCCAACTTTATTTTCAACTTTTATAGGCTGTCTTTTTGCTGGAATTTGAGCTCCACTATTTTGTTGCTGTTGTGGTGGTGCTATAAAACCCATTCCAGTTGATTCATCGTGTCTTACTTTTAAGTTTCTAGATTGAGTTGAAACTCTTTCTTTAACGTTGATTCGAGTTCTATATATTTTTTTTAACGTTTCCCTATTAGTATCTTCCATCATAGTAGAGAACATTTTAAAGCCTTCAGATTTATACTCAATTAACGGATTTTTTTGTCCATACGCTCTTAAGCCTATACCTTCACGTAATTGATCCATAGAATGCAAATGTTCTCGCCATTTTTTGTCAATAGTAGTAAAAACTACAAATTTTTGAAAGTTATTAAATAATTCTTCTTCTACCATCTCTTTTCTTGATACCAATAAAACATTTACAGCCTGAACAATAGCATGCTTTAAATCTGATTTATTATCAACTTCAATATCTTGCATTTTAATATCAAGTGAAAAAACATCTACAAGCTCAGCATTTAGACCATCCCAATCCCAACTCGATGAGTCATCATCTCTATTACAAAAAATATTCAATATAACATCTATGTGATCATTAATAATCTCCTGTATTTCACTATTAATTGATTCCTCGTGCAAAGCATAATTTCTTCGATCATATACAAGTGTTCTTTGTTGGTTCATAACATCATCATACTCTAGTAAGTGCTTTCTTATTAAAAAATTTCTTTCTTCTACTTTTTTTTGCGCTCTTTCAATAGACTTTGAAACCATACCATGAGTAATTACTTCACCTTCTTCAATTCCCATTTTATCCATAACTTTTGCAATTCTGTCCGAACCAAACAGCCTCATAAGATTATCTTCTAAACTTAAGTAAAATACTGATTCTCCCGCATCACCCTGGCGACCGCTTCGGCCTCTTAGCTGCAAGTCAATTCGTCTTGACTCATGCCTACTAGTACCTAAAATATATAATCCACCTAGATCTAATATCCCTTCTCCTAATTTAATATCTGTTCCTCTTCCAGCCATATTTGTAGCTATTGTTATAGCCGACTTTTGACCTGCTCTTGCTACAATTTCAGCTTCACTTTGATGTTGCTTTGCATTTAATACATTATGTGGTACTTTCTCTCTTTTTAACATTCTAGATAATGTTTCTGACTCCTCAACAGATGTAGTTCCAACAAGGATAGGTTGACCCTTTTGAAACAATTTTTTTATGTGGGCAATGACAGCATTATATTTTTCTCGTTTCGTTTTATAAACTAGATCATTTTGGTCTTTTCTTAGAATCTGGACATTTGTGGGAATTTCTATTACATCTAGTTTGTAGATTTGCATAAATTCTCCCGCTTCAGTGATTGCGGTGCCAGTCATACCAGACAACTTTTCGTACATCCTAAAGTAATTTTGAATTGTTATAGTTGCCATTGTTTGTGTTTCTTTTTCTATTATAACATTCTCTTTTGAAGATAAAGCCTGGTGCAGCCCATCGCTATATCTTCTACCATGGAGAACTCGTCCAGTATGCTCATCAACAATCTGTACCTTGCCATCCTGAACAATATAATCAACATCTTTTTCAAATAGAGTATATGCTTTTAATAATTGATTGATTGCATGAATTCGATCACTTCTTTCCGCATGAATAATTTGGGCCTCTTCTTTCTTCTCTAATATTTCTTTTTTTGATGACTTTTTATCATTCTCAATTTCGTGAAATAATTCACCAATATCTGGCAGTACAAAATCCTCAGGATTTGATGGTGATAAAATAGAGCGTCCCATTTCAGTTAAATCTATTATATTTGATCTTTCATCAACAGTAAAAAATAGCTTTTCATCAAGTTCTGTCATTTTTTTATCTCTAATGAATTCACTCTCAACGTTATGAACTAATTGCTGAATGCCTTGTTGCTGGTAAATCTTGAGCAATCTTTTATTTTTTGGCATACCTCTTTGAGCTAATAATATTTTTTTTCCAGCTTCATTTTTTTCTGTTTCCAATTTTTTTTCTGCCTCAGAAATGAATTCATTAATCAAGGACGTTTGTTTTTGAATTAATGAATATATACTTGGCTTCAACTCTTGATAATGGGTATTCATAGGAGCATCAACACTTCCAGATATAATCAAAGGGGTTCTAGCTTCATCTATTAATACGGAATCAACTTCATCAACTATAGCATAAACGTGACCATTTTGAACTTGATTGTTAGGGTGTGACGCCATATTATCTCTAAGATAATCAAAACCAAATTCATTATTAGTACCATATGTAATATCTCTGCTATAAATTTCTTTTCGATCAACTGGCGACATTCTATTTGTAATGCATCCAAATGAAAGACCTAAAAAACTATACAACAATCCCATCCATTGGCTATCTCTTTCTGCAAGATAGTCATTGACAGTTATAACATGAACTCCTCTACCAGTCAAAGCATTTAAACAAATAGATAAAGTTGAAACTAGCGTTTTACCTTCACCTGTTTTCATTTCAGCAATTTTACCTTTATGCAAAACAACACCACCAATTATTTGAACATCATAATGAACCATATTCCACTCTACATCTTGGCCCATCACTTTATATTTTGTTCCAACCAATCTCCTAGCAGCATCTTTAATTATAGCAAAAATTTCACACATTTTTTCATCAAGATATTTTTGCTCATCATTATAAATCAAATCATCGGTTTCTTTAGATGAAAGTTTTTCAGATTTACAGCGCACCATAGTATCATTTCTTATAGATTTGATCTCTTTTCTATGATTCAAAAATTTTTCTATCAATTCATCATCCGATAAATTTTCCAATGTTACAAAAATAGAATTAACCTCATTGACTAAAGGACCAATTTCCTTTAAATCTTTTTCAGATTTGCTTCCAAAAATCGTTGTTACAATCTTAGTTAAAATTGACATTTACATTACCTATTTTACCTTTTACAATATCTTTATAAATGGAGTCCAAGATTCCATTTACGAATCTACCACTATCTTTTGTACTAAATATTTTTGCTATTTCAATTGCCTCTGCAATTGAAACCTTGAGTGGAATTTCTTCAATAAATAACATTTCTGCAATAGCCATTCTCAAAATGATAATATCAATCATAGCTATTCTACTAATTTCCCAATTTTTTGACTTTTTACATATTAACTCATCAAGATATTTAACATTTTGCTGAGAATGATTTACAAGCTGCAATGTATATTCTTTAACTTTGCTTGAAAAATTTTCATCATCTGAGTTCTCCAGAACATAATTAAATGAATTAACAGGGTCATTNTTGGCGATTTNAGCACTATATAAAATTTGCAATGCAGTGCATCTTGATAAACGCTTATCTTTTTTCATTATTTAATTTTNAGTACTGATTTTTTCTTTCTATTGTAAAAAGTTTTTAATCTAGCCATTTTCATTATTCTNTCTTCGGCTTGTAAATCAGATGCCTCATTGGTCGTTATATCATCATTTTTTGATCTTCTAAAAATATCCCTCAGCATATCATANATTCCCTCTGCTTGATCAAATGCCCTTTGACGNTTATACCCCTCAAGTTCATTGGCTACATTAATTAAACCACCAGCATTTATCGCATAATCTGGAGCATATAAAATATCTCTTTTTNTNAACATTTCNCCATGGATTTTAGCATTTTTCAAAANATTATTCGCACCACCAGCAACAACCTTGCAATTTAATTGAGGAATAGTTTCATCATTTATTATAGCACCAAGAGCACANGGAGCTANAATATCAACATTCAATTTTAAAATTTCATCCGTANTTACTGGNTTGACATCAAATTTTGAAACTGCTTGTTGAACTAGACTTTCATTNATATCAGTTACATAAATTTCAACATCATGCTTTGATAGATATTCAACTAAATACATACCAACATGTCCCAAGCCCTGAATAGCTATTTTCAATCCATCGAGATCAGTTTGATTAAACTTTTCTTTTGCACAAGCTTTAATACCAATATATACTCCATATGCAGTAACAACTGATGGATCACCACTACCTCCAAGCGATCTTGANATACCAACAACATAATCAGTTTCAGATCTAACCCATTCCATATCTCTTACNGAAGTACCAACATCTTCTGCTGTTATATATCTTCCACCCATNGCTTCGACAAATCTACCAAAAGATCTAAANTAAGCNTCATTTTTNACAGTATTANCATCTGCCAAAATAACTGCTTTTGCACCTCCCAAATTAAGACCAGCAATAGCAGCTTTATATGTCATTCCCCTACTTAATCTTAAAACATCAATTAAGGCCTCTTGTTCATTATTATAATTCCATACTCTACAACCTCCTAGNCCTGGTCCTAAAATTGTATTATGGACACTAATTATACATTTTAACCCAGTATGNTCATCGTAAAAATAGCTAACCTGCTCATGATTACGTCCCACCATTTCTTCAAATANAGCCATATTTACTCCTTAAATTATTTTATTAAATTTCTTCCGATAACCATTTTTTGAATTTCNGAAGTNCCTTCATAAATCTGAGTTATTTTTGCATCTCTCATTAAACGTTCAACNCCATATTCNCTAATATATCCATANCCTCCAAATATTTGAACACACTCAGTTGATGCCTTCATTGCNGTTTCAGATGCATAAACTTTTGCCTGNGATGCTGTTTGACTATAGTTTAATCCGTTATCTTTTTCCCAAGCTGCTTTTCTAANTAACAATCTTGATGCTTCTATTGCTGTTGACATATCAGCAAGCTTNTTTTGTATTGCTTGATTATGGGCAATAGGCTTATTGAACTGTATTCNCTCTTTAGAGTANGAAATAGATTTTTCTAAAGCAGCCTGTGCNATCCCTAAAGCTTGAGCGGCAATTCCTATTCTCCCACCATCTAAAGTAGCCATAGCTATTTTGAAACCATCTCCTTCATCACCAATTCTATTTTNCNATGGAATTTTAACATCAGTAAAATACAACTCACAAGTATCNGATGATCTGATACCAAGTTTATTTTCAGGTTTACCAACNTCAAATCCTTTAAAACTTTTCTCTACAATAAAACAAGAAACTCCCTTGTGTCCAATTTTTTTTTCNGTCACTGCAAAAACTATAACAATATCACTTTTTATTCCATTCGTNACCCAATTCTTTGTTCCATTCAATATGTAAGAATCATCAGTTTTTTTAGCNAAAGCTTTCATATTTGATGCATCAGANCCTGATTGAGGCTCTGATAGTGANTAGGCNCCAAGATGCTCNCCTGTAGCTAATTTTTTTAAATATTTATCCTTTAANAATTNNCTTCCAAATTTTTCTATTAAGTAGCAAACCANAGANTTATTCACNGACATTATTACACCAGCAGAAGCATCAATTTTAGAAACTTCTTCCATTGCGATTGNNTANGATANAGTATCCATACCACTGCCACCATATTGAGAGTCNACCATAATACCCATCAAACCCAATTCAGACATCTTTTTNACGGCTTCTTCAGGCCAAANTTTATTTTCATCTCTATGTACTGCACCTTNTTCTANATAGTCTTTAGCAAAGTTTCTNGCTGTATNTTGTATTANTTTTTGCTCATCATTTAAATTNAAATCCATTAAANTTTCCTTATCTAATATTTATAAAAACCACTACNNGTTTTAAATCCTAATTTACCATTATTGACCATCTTAACTAACAAATTACTNGGNCTATATTTATCATCATTAAAATCTTTGTGTAAAATCTTACATATATTCAATACAACGTCCAAGCCTATNAAATCTGCCAATTTCAGTGGACCCATTGGATGNTTCATNCCNAGAGTCATTATTTTATCTATAGATTCAACNGTTGCTACTCCNTCTTCATATGTNAAAATTGCTTCATTAATCATGGGTATCAATATTCTATTTGCAACAAAACCTGGACTATCATTACATACTACCGGNATCTTTCCCATTTTTTCAGCTAATTTTATTATTTTATTTTCTGTATCTTTAGAAGTTTTTCCACCTTTTATAATTTCTACTAATCTCATCATTGGCACAGGGTTCATAAAATGCATACCGATGAAAGTTTCTGGTGAATCTGTTATAGATGCCATTAAATCAATTGATATTGAAGAAGTATTCGATGCTAAAATAGTCTTTTTTGTATATATTCCGTTTAAAGATCTAAAAATATTTTTTTTAATCTCTATATCCTCTGTAGCTGCTTCAATTATCAAATCGCAATTTTGAAGAGAACTAATATTAGTTGTCATTTCTATATTTGATAGAGCTAATTTTGATTCATCTAGTGTTATATTATTTTTTTTTATTTGGCGTTCCATATTGGATTTAATATTTTTTAATCCTTTATCCAATAGTTCTTGATTTAAATCCATCAAAAAAACTTTGTGACCAGATAAAGCAGATACGTGTGCAATACCATTACCCATTGTACCAGATCCTATAACACCAATTATATTCATCTTATCCTTTCCACTATCATAGCTAAGGCTTCTCCACCACCAATACAAATTCCAGCTAAACCATATTTTAATTTTTTTCTTTCTAGGGCATTTAATAAAGTACAAATAATTCTAGCCCCTGACGCTCCAATAGGATGACCCAAAGATACAGCGCCTCCATAAACATTGAGCTTATTCTGTTCAATATTCAATTCTTTTAATGCTGCCATTGCAACAACAGAAAATGCTTCATTGATTTCAAAAAGATCTATATCATCGATACTTAATTTTGCTTTATCTAAAACATTTTTTATTGCCTTAACTGGTGCTGTTGTAAACCATTCAGGTTTTTGAGCAGATGAAGCTTGAGCTATTATTTTAGCTTTCGGTTTACAATCTAAATCATTTAATACGGATGAATGAGCAAGCAATAACCCTGCAGCACCATCATTAATTGTACTTGCATTTGCTGCAGTTACAGTACCATTTTTATCAAAAGCAGGTCTCAAAAATGAAATTTTGTCAAATTTCACTTTACTAGGTTCTTCATCTTTATCAATGATGTATTCATTACCTTTTTTATCCTTAATTGTAACTGGAATTATTTCTGATTTAAAATACCCATCCAATTGAGCCTGTTGTGATTTTCTATACGAACCAATAGCAAATTTATCTTGATCTTCCCTTGAAAAATTATACTCTTTTGCACATAGTTCTGCGCAGTTGCCCATGTGAGTCTGCCCATATACATCCCACAAACCATCAATAATCATTGTATCAATTATTTTGCCATGACCCAACCTATTTCCAGTTCTACTATTTGATAAAATGTGGGGAGATAAACTCATGTTCTCCATTCCACCTGCTATCATAATTTTTGAATCACCAGACAGAATAATTTGATTAGATAGCATAATTGCTTTGAGCCCAGAACCACACATTTTATTTATTGTGGTACATTCTACCGCATCAGTTAGACCGCCGTATATTGCGGCTTGTCTTGCTGGCGCCTGACCAACTCCGGCGGACAAAACGTTACCTAATATTACTTCATCAACTTCATCAGGCTTTATATTTGTTTTTTTAAGTAATGATTCAATGACTGTAGCTCCAAGTCTCGTAACTGGAATATTACTCAATGAACCATTAAATGAGCCAATTGGAGTTCGTACAAAATCTAAAATTAAAACTTCAGCCATTTAACTTTCCTCATTTTTACCATATGCCATAATTATTTTT
>PAFF01000089.1 GCA_002704045.1 Fidelibacterota bacterium | reverse complement strand
AATTATTAAATTTAAATCAAAAAAATCTTAATAAATTTAATATTAATATATTGAATTGCGAGATTTCAGATAAATTTTTTGAGTCAATTTATCTGAAGGTTAAAAAAAATAATGAGATAAAAAGTTTTAAAAAAAAAATTGATAATATTTTTAAAATAAAAAAAAATAAATTTTCTCCACATATTAGTCTTTATTATGGTTTAAAAACTAAAGAGCAAAAGAGAAAAATAATAAATAAATTAAAAAACTATAAAAATAAAATATTGTTGGTTAACAAAATTTACTTGGCAATTAACGATGAAGACAATTTAAGATGGAAAATAGTAAGAAAATTTAATTTGTACTAGTAATTAAAATAATGATATATTATTAATGTTTAATTTTTATTATGCGAAATAAATTAAGATTGTTAAAAAATATTTACCTTAAAAAGGATAGACCTGTAAGTCTTATTATTTTTCTCACAGAACGTTGTAATGCAAGATGCTCCTTTTGTTTTATAGATTTTGATGATAAAAAAACTCAGGACAAAAAAAACGAAATTAGTACTGAAGAATTTAATTTAATGTCAAAAAGTTTGAGTAAATCGCTTCACCATTTAAATTTTACAGGTGGAGAACCTTTTTTAAGAAGCGATTTTGATACGATAATTTCAAATTTTATTGAAAATTGTGGACTTTCATCTGTTGTTATTAGCACAAATGGAAGCTACCCAAAAAAAATACAAAAATTTGTTGATAATGTTTGTAAAAAATATTCTGAGACAAAATTTGTGTTTCAGTTCTCTATTGACTCTTTTCCAGAAAAACATAATGAGATGAGAAAAATACCAGGACTATTTGACAAAACAATTGAGTCTTACAAAATTGTAAAAAATAGTTATAAAAATTGTATTGCAACTTGCAATTTAACTATTTCGGAAGGTAATTATGACGAGATTGAGAATATTTATGATTATTTAATGATAGAACATAACATAGAAACAATTAATCCAATAGTTGTGAGAAATGAGGGAGTTTATGATGTTCCCTCACAAATTAAAATTTCTCTAATTGAGGCTTATAAAAAAATAACTGATAAGAATATCCAAAATGTGAAAAATGGAAAACTTAGAGGGTTTTCAAATTTTGATATAGAAGGAAAGATCATAAATGCCAAAAATGAACTTCAGTACCAAATGATATCTGAAACTTATCTCAAGCCAAAATATTATACCCCATGTGTTGCAGGTTCAATATTTGGAGTAGTAAAATCAAATGGAGATGTTTTTCCATGTGAAATTCTTGAAGAAAAGAAATTAGGTAATCTGAAAGATTATAAATATGATTTTATGAGTTTGTGGAACAATAATGTTGCAAAGGATACTAGAAAATGGATTAAAGATACAAAATGTAATTGTCACTGGGAATGTATCTTTACTTATAATTTAATTTCAAGTCCAAAATATACAGCAAAGATTGCTACAAAAATACTTTGAGTGGAAAATAATAAAACTACAATAATTATTCCAGCTTTAAAAAACTCATTAATTCTTAAAGAAACTATTTCTCATTGCTTAAAGTTAGAAGGTGAGGTTGATGTTATTATAGTAACAGATGATAAAAATAATTTACATTATAATGAACTTGCAAACGTAAAATATATAGTTGTTCAAAGAGGAATGACAATGAGCAAAAAAAGAAATATTGCTGCCAAAAAAACAGATTCGAAATACCTCACGTTTTTTGACAGTGACTCTTTTCCTGCCTCAAATAATTGGATATTAAATGCTATAAATTGTTTAAAAAAAGATAAGAACATATATTGTGTTGGTGGACCAGATACATCCCCTCAAAACCAAAATGAATCACAACATAGCGTTGGTCTTTTAAAAAAATCTTTTCTTATCTCTGGATTTAGAAACCATAGAAAAAATAAAGTTAATGAAATGTTTGTTCCTGAACTTTCTTCTTCAAATTTATTTATGGAGAAGAATAAATATTTCGAAATGGAAGGAATGGATGAAAATTTATACACAGGTGAAGATACAGATTTATTTAACAGAATCATTGCAAAAGGATATAAACTTTTTTACTCCCCTAATGTTCATGCTTATCACTATGATAGAATATTTAGTAGTTTTTTAATTGAAAGATATGATAGAGGTATGCAATCAACGATAGCAATAAAATCATATATAAAAAACTTAATTAAAAAAAAGAATGTAATTTNAGGTGATGCTTATACATCTAAAACTTTTAGATTCGAGTTCTTAATAAACCCNATTTTTAGTGTTTATATTTTAATGTTATTATTTTTAATTATATTNTCTAAATTTTCNTTTTTTTTTTTAATACCAATTTTATTTTTATTTATTTTATGTGTATATGAAAGNNTTAGACTTTGTGGTTTNTCTAAAAAAACTTTNCCTTTCTTTTTAAAATTAATAACATGTATATTAATTTGTAGCTTTGCAAGTCTATTGCTATTTTTTGGAGTTTCTATAAATTTAAAAAAATATTATAGAAATTACAGTGACACGTTTAAATAATTNNATTGTAATTTATAANCTTATAGTCTTTACTAGAACTTATAACTTTAAATATGAACTCAAATAAAACATTATCAAAAATAAGATTNAATATTTTAGAGTCAATACAAAACACAGACTCCGGTCATCTAGGNCCATCTTATTCATGTTTAGAGATACTATATACAATTTGCAAATATCACATTAATTTTAAAGTAAAAAAAAGAAATAAAATAATTCTATCAAAAGGGCATGCTGCACCAGCNCTTTATGCCATTTATGATTATTTTGGATTGTTAAAAAAAAACGAACTTTTAACCTTANGAAAATTTAATAGTAGACTCCAAGGCCATCCAGACAAAAAAAAATTAAAAGTTCTTGACTTTGGGACTGGAGCATTAGGACAGGGTTTATCAATATCAATTGGTTATTCTTTAGCCTCAANNCTATTAAAAAAAAAATCATATATATTTTGTATTTTGGGGGATGGNGAACTTCAAGAAGGCCAAATATGGGAAGCTGCTATGTATATGGGTTCAAAAAAAGTTAAAAATATAATTACAATAATAGATGGAAATAAATTTCAAAATGAGGTGACTGTTTCTGAAACACTTGAAGAAAGATCTCTTAGACAAAAATGGGAGTCATTTGGATTTAAATATATTGAAACAGACGGTCATTCTATTTCTAAAATAAATGAAATAATTAAAAATATTAAGAATAATAAATATAATAAACCTGTTGTTATTTACTGTAATACNATTAAAGGTAAGGGTGTAAGCTTCATGGAGGGTAATAATAAATACCACTCTGTNAANAAACTTCCTGAAAATGANTATAAAAANGCAATACAAGAATTAAATGAAATCTAAAAAAAAAATAGCGATTAGAGATGCATTTGGTTTATCATTAGCNGANCAAGGAAAAAAAAATAAGAAAATTGTTTCTATAAGTATAGATTTAAAAGGTGCATGCAAACTATCNTATTTCTTTAAAAAATTTCCNCAAAGGTCTTTTGAGGTAGGAATTGCTGAAGCTAATGGTATCGGTATAGCCGCTGGTTTATCTTTTGACGGTTTTCGTCCTTTTGTTGCAAGTTTTGGTTCATTCATATCAGGAAAAAATACAGAGATTAGAAATACTATATCNTATAATAACGCACCAGTTGTTGTNGTTGGAACACATTGTGGATTAATAGGTTCTGATGGGGCCACACAATCTGCCCTTCAAGATATTTCTATAATGAGNTCAATGCCTTATTTTGATGTAATTCAACCTTGTTCTGAAATTGATATGAAACAAATTATTAAATATGTGGCAACNTCAAAAAAGCCAACTTATTTAAGAATATCAAGAAACGAAGTTGAAGAATTTNTAGATAAAAAATATAAATTTAAAATTGGAATTCCACAAGAAATTGTCAAAGGAAGGAAATTATTAATAATCTCCTCAGGAGCAATGGTATCAAATTGTCTAAGAGCAATAAATAGTATTANTAATAAANATTTTGGATTATTAAATATTTCATCCTTAAAACCTTTAAATGAGAAAATCTTAATGAAAATAATAAATAAATATAANAAAGTTATTACTGTNGAAGATCATAGTTATGAAGGAGGTTTNGGAAGTATAATTAGNGAAACATTGTCTCAAAACAATTTTAAGGGNATTTTTAAGATACACGCTGTGAAAGATGGCTTTATAAATAGTGATATTCCANAAAATTTAGAAAAATTTTATAAGATGGATGTATCTAGTTTAAAAAAAATATTTTTAAAATTTAAATAGAAATATTTTTAATTATATAATCTGGTTTGGGTTTAAGAATTCTTANAACTTGATTAATATTCTTANATTTATATTTGTTNAACTCATTCTTTTTAAAACCATCAATTACAAGAGCAGATTTAATACCATAATTTTTTGCTCCTTTTATATCTGTAGCNACACTATCTCCTACCATCANTATTTTTGNTTTTTTAATTTTCAAACTTTTTAAAGCATGTTGNTAAATGTCTTTAAATGGTTTTCCAATATAATGGACTCTTCCACCTATTTTNGAATAATAATCTCCAAGTGTACCAACCTGGTATGTAAATCTTTTNGCTTTACCATCAAATACNTTTATATCTGGATTTGTACAAATCATAACCAAATTTTTTTTTTTTAATTTTCTCAATTTAATTTTTAATGAATCAAGATTTAAGTTTGGTTTTATTGACAATGCTAGTATAAATTTTGCATTTTCTAATTTTGCTTTTTTAAGACCAAGGTTTTTTACTATTCTACTTTTTCTACCATTGGAGATAATAAAACATTTTTTTTTCTTTAAAGTATTTTTAAATATTAGGTGTTTCTTTTCTTTTGATTTTGCAATGTATTCTAAATAATCGCCGCTAGTCACTATTTTTGAAAAAAATTTTTTATTAATATTTAACTTATTTAATGTCTGAATTATTGTCTCATCAAAATTCTGGGAGGTATTAGACAATATTATTGAAACCTTAGATTTTAAATTTAACAAAGTTTTGTCTACAAAAGAAAATTTATATTTTCCATCATGCAAAACTCCCCATTGATCAAAAATAAAACAATCAAATTTATCAATTAAATAATTAAAATTAACCTTTTTCATATTTAAATTTTTCTTCCCAAAAAATATAATCCATTAGGTGTTCTGGTAAACTCCATGATATTAGTTGATCNACTTTAAAGTTGACTATTTTTTTTTTTTTCGTAAAGTAGTTTTGTCATAGCAGTTGCTATGTAATACTCTCCGTTCACAGTAATTTTGTTTGTTATAGAATNNTCAATACAATCTAATAAAACCCTACCAGATTTGAANTAAAAAATACCAGTAACAGCNCTATCAGTGTCTGGATTATTACTGATTGTTTTTTTTTCTGATATTTTATTAATTAATNATTTTCTATCTTTCACATATGCATGTGAATTAGGACTTTCACTTGCAAAAGGATACTGTGACCAGGAAAATATCATAGCATCTGGATTATATTTTTTAATGGTTGAATAAAATTTTTTATAATTAATTACACATTTGATATCACAAGAACTCACTAAAACTGGCTTATCTAATTGAATTAATTGACTTGCATTTTTAATTGTGATGGCCATTCCTTTTGTTTTCTTAGATATTAAATAAAAAATTGATTTTTTTTTAGTTTTTGGAAATTTTTTTTTTAATTTGAATTTTGAAAATGTTTTACGTCTAAANATAAATAAATTNTTTTTACAATTTGGGAGAGATTCAATNCTCCTTTCATACATTTTCTTTCCAGATACGGGTATTAAAGGTTTTGGAAAATTATATCCTANTTTTTTNTGTCTACTNCCCTCCCCTGCNGAAGGTATTATATTCTGAATATCAATTCTTTTTAAGTTGTCTTTTTTATTATAGTTTTCGGTAAAATACTTTTTCCAGAACAAATATTCTTTAATTTTCATATCATTCTCAAAGCATATAAAATTTTTAACTTCAACNGNTCTAATTTTTTTATTTTTAANNAGCTTGATGAAAATGTCGACCACATGAATACTCTTTGAATTTAAATTTTTTATTTTGGAAGATGCAATTATAAAGTNGCTCCACTTTNTTAAAAAATACAAACCAGCACTAACNTTATTTTGAAATGGNTACTGAGATTTTTTATTAATTTTGGTAATTAAATTTTTTTTGTTAGTGACAATGGTATCTTTACCACCNAAATTTCTTCTTATATCTTTTTTCNNNATATTAAAAATNGCNCCATCACCTAATCTTTCAAATTTAATAAAATTTAAATCAAAACTTGAATCAGGATTAAGTATCAAAACTTTTTCATCATAGCTTATTTTGTTTTTAAGCTTTAAAATTGATTGAATTTGATTCTTTGTGCCTCTTNNAAAAATNAAATTAACTTTTTTTTTATTTTTAAATTTAATATTTTTATCAAAATCTTTTTTTCTACACAAAAAATAAATTTTTTTACAAAAGTTAAATTTTTTAATTATTGNATCTATNTGATAAANATTTTTTTTATTGATATTTGAAAAAATATCTTTTGAAAATAGACTGGGTTTTGAGGGGCCTAAAAATGATACAATTAAAATCATATTGTTATATAATTATAGTCAATGAATAAAAAAATAATATGTGTTATTGATTTTGGNCAAACTCATTTNAAGTTTAATTTAATAACAGAAAAACTTTTNGTTGCAAGAACATTAATATTTAAAAANAATTTTAAAAGNAATAAAAANAAATTATCATTCTATGATATAAATAAAATNGTATCCAAACTAAATAATATCCTTTTAAAGTTAAATAANCATTATAATATTATTTCGTTAAGTTTTGTTGCCCATGGATCTTCTTGCCTTTTTGTTGATTCAAAAAATAATATAGAAAGTGGCTTTCACCATAACTCCAAATTTTTTAATAAAAAAATTTTAAAAAAATATTATGAAAANATTCCAAAATTTAATAAAACTTTTAGTCCTATTCTTCCNAATTTTCACAACATGGGTAAAAATTATTTTATCAATACTCTAATAAANCCTAACAGAAAATTTATGACCTTAATATCATTTTTTGGATGGTTATTTTCTAATAAAAATGTTTCAGACCCATCTTATATGTCTTGTCATACCCATCTATGGCATTTAGAGAAAAAAAATTATTCGTCTATTGTTAAAAATAAAGATTTAAAATTTTTACCTAAAATAAAGCCGGCAGGAAATTATTTATTTAAAAAAGATAATTTAAAAATTTTTGTTGGTGGNCATGANACATCTATTGCNTTTTATTTTCATAATCTTTTNTTTAAAAAAAATACTCTTTTTTTAAGTACAGGNACTACATTTGTNTTGGGAAAAAATTTAAATAAAATTACTAAANTTTTAGAAAATAGCGGATTTTATTATCTTTGTTCNCCTAGTTTAAATGGATATTNTTTAGCANGNAGATTTAATCNTAATNTTATAATCAAAAAAAAGATTAATTTATTAATAAAAAAAACAANTNANCAAATTAGTCAATTTAATNAATTAAATTCTGAAAATATCCANAATATAGTAATTGATGGTCCTTTCTCNAACAATAAGACATTTTTAAAAGGTTTAAATAAGGCTAATAAAGAATTAAATATTTATTGTGTAAAAAATAAAAATTCACCAAGTATTGGAATGGCTTATCTTTGTAATAAAATTCAATTAAAATTTAATANTTTTTATAAAAAATATAATGATACTCATAGCTCATAGAATAAATAAAATATCCCAATTAAACAATATAAATNCAAAATTTGGNATTGAAATTGANATCAGNGATGACAATAAAAAATTGATTGTAGTTCATGATCCTTTTAAAAAAGGTGAAGAATTAAATAAATTTCTAAAAAACTTTCGCCATAAATTCTTAATAGCAAATATAAAATCAGAAAGGATTGAAAATAAATTAATCAAAATTTTCAGAAAAAAAAAGATCAATAATTATTTTTTTTTAGATTCATCTTTTCCTAAAATTATGGACTTAGTTAAATTAAATTTTAAAAAGATTGCATTAAGAGCCTCTTATTTTGAAGGATTGGAACCTTGCAAAAAGCTTAAAGGAAAGGTCGAATGGGTCTGGTATGATACATTTAAAGGTTTGCCCAAAAAATTTGATGAATTATATTTTTTAAAAAAACTAAATTATAAAATATGTTTAGTCTGTCCAAAATTACATAATCCTAAAACTAAATTAAACGAAGATATAATTAGAAAACTAAGAGAAAAGAAAATTATTGATGCTGTATGTACTAAAAAAAAATTTTTTAAATATTGGAATTGATTAATAATTTGAGTGATCCAGTTATTTGTTCAAATGTACCTAATATTTTTTTTAAAAAAGTATCACTGCTGCCAGATCCAAATTTTCTATTTTTTTTATTAAAGTTAGTTTTAAACCTAATTATTCTAAATTCTGCAGTTTTAGCATAGTTATAAATTGCAAGATCTGCGGTAAAATCTTTTGGCCTATATTTGCAATAAGTTAAGAGATTTTTAGAAAAAGCTACAGGCATTCCATGTATATCATATAATTTTTTGAAAAATAAAAAAGAACAGAAGATTGTCAATCCAATTGAAAAAAATATGTCTGAGCTTGTCCAGTTATTTTTTATCTTGTTAATCCTGTGACCCTTAACAAAAATTTTATTAATATTTTTTTTATTTTTTTTTATAATTTTAATAGCTTTAAATATATCTTTAGGATTTACCTCTAAGTCTGCATGTGAATAGATAATAAACCTTCCTCTGGCTTTAAATATCCCCTTAAATAAACCATAACCAAAACCCTTATTGTTCACAATATTTGTTGTTCTAATATTCTTAATTTTTAAGAATTTTTTTATGACTAATTTTGTTTTATCTTTAGATCCATTATTAACTAAAATTAATTCATTTTTTTTTTCTTTTAAAAAGCTCCTGTACTTTTTAACTAAAAGAGGTATATTTTTAGCTTCATTATAGCATGGAATTACTAAAGAAAATCTCATATTTAAATCCTAAATTTTTTTTTTCTTACAATATAAAAGTTAATATTTTTTATCTTTTGTTTGTTGCAAACTTCTTAGCTTATTCATTTTACTCAGTATTATCTTATAACAATATATTACTTATTGAGATTTT
>PAFF01000088.1 GCA_002704045.1 Fidelibacterota bacterium | reverse complement strand
GCAAAAATAATTGCATTTCCATCCCAATATGATTTTAGTAAAGCCTTTATTAATGTGGCTGAAAAAACGAATCCTGCTGTTGTATCGATAATATCCGAAAAAACTATAGAAAACGATTATCATTTTTTCTTCAGACAAATGCCTCAACAAGAATTTAAAGGTCAAGCATTGGGTTCTGGAGTGATCATAGATGCTAAAGAAGGTTACATAGTAACAAATAATCATGTAATTAATGATGCTGAGGAAATTAAAATTTTACTTGAAGACAGAAGAGAAATTATTGCTGAGGTTATTGGTACTGATCCACCATCCGATTTAGCTATTTTAAAAATCGATCCAAAAAATTTAACGGATGTTAAAATTGGCAACTCAGACAAACTAAGAGTTGGAGAATGGATTGTAGCAATTGGTAGTCCTTTTGGATTACATTTAAATCATACTGTGACAGCTGGAATTGTAAGTGCAGTTGGGAGAAGTGATATAATATCAAGAAGAAACTTTGAAAATTTTATTCAACATGATGCAGCTATAAATCCTGGTAATTCAGGAGGCGCTTTAATGAATTTGAAAGGTGAACTAGTTGGCATTAATACAGCCATAGCAACAGAAGGATTTTCTAAGCAAAGTGCTGGAGTAGGATTTGCAATACCTATTAATCAAGTTATGAGAGTTGCAGAAGATTTAATTAATTCAGGAAGTGTAACAAGAGGTTGGCTTGGTGTCTCCATTCAAGATATAGATGAACAAATTGCTAAGGCAATGAACTTGGATATTAGATCAGGTGCTTTGGTATCTCAAATCTTAGAAGATAGCCCTGCATCAAAGTCAAACTTAAAACAACAAGATATAATTATTGAAATAGATGGACAAAAAATTTCCAGTTCATCAAATTTAAGAAATATTATTGCTTCTAGCAGACCAAACGAATTAAAAAAAATCAAAGTCTTTAGAAATGGTAAAGAAAAAAATGTAACAGTTAAACTTGGAGAAAGACCTAACGAACAAAACCTATCTTTAGGAATCTATGAAAATGATACTTATGATATATTGGGTTTAAAAGTTGAAAATATTGATTTCGAAAATGTTAAAAATCAAATTGAAGGAGTTAGAATCTACGCAATAGAGAATAGAGCTAATCAATCTGATTTAATGATAGATGATATTATAGTAAAAATAGGTCAGTATAAAATTAACTCAATTGATCAATATGCTAATGAATTAAAAAAATATGGATCAGGTGATTCTATATTACTTTATATTAAAAGAAACGAAAGTTCAAGATTTATTGGAATGGAAATTAAATGAAACTTACCAATCATCATCCCAGTCGTCATCTCCCTCCTCATCTAGATACTCTGCTTCTTCTGCTAACCAATCATTAAACTCTTGCTCAGTTTCAATAGTAACATATCCTTTCATTCTATAATGAGAATTTCCACACAGTTGGGCACAGGCAATTTCATAGCCCTGACCTTCTCTAGCTGTCCCTTTCAACATTTGCAAAAAATCTTTTGATGTCATTGTTGGTGTAAAATAAATAGGAATTTGCATTCCTGGTATGGCATCTTGCTTAACCCTCATTTCAGGTAAGAAGAAATTATGTATTACATCTTTTGTAGATAAATAAACTAATACTTGCTTATTAACAGGAAGATGTAATTGATTAATTGTTACAATATCATCTGCTCCAAATCCGTTTCTATCTAGACCAACTGGATTTGACTCTTCATTGACTAAACTTGGACTAGTTGAACCAAACAAACCATCTGCTCCTGGATAATGTATATTCCATGCAAATTGCTGTGCAACAACCCTAATTTCATGAACATCTTTTTTATCTGGTATATTTGTTTTTAATTGAGACCATAATGGCAATGATAATCCAACCAAAAGAAAAGCTTCAAAAACTATGACACCAACTTCTACATATTGACTGAAATGAGATTTGATACCACCGTAACTAGCTGCAGGATTTGATTTATTATTGAACTTAAATATAGCATATATTAAATAAATTCCCCAACCTACAAAAAGTAGTATCATCAACCAATGAACCCACCCTATCACAATATCTATTTTATAGCCGTGGTCAGATGACACTATTGGCAATCCTAATTTATCACTTAATTTTCCAAGATATTCAAGCATTTTTAATTTATACTCTCCATTTTTTTTGATTTAATATATAATGTTATTATAAAAAAAAGCACTATAGTCAATATGAATCCAATAAAAAATAATAATGTTAAAATACCCATATTCATACCATGTGTCATTGGGGAATTAGGATCTCCATAACAAACAGCACAGGCATATAGGTTAGAAGATACAAATGATAATAATATTAATATTCTAATCATCTAAGGTTGATATTTTTTTTAAGAAATAATTGTTGTAAAATATTAAAGCAATACAAAAGACTACAGCTAAAATAGTTAAAATTAAATATTTTGTTTCGCTGTAAGATTTCCATTCAATATAAAACAAATAGCCATTAGCTATAGTCATAATTGATGCAATCGTCATGAATACTATATGAAAATATTTTAAAGACATTTAATATTTCCCAACAAGTGTTGATTCCCATATGACTGGAATAAACAAAAGAATTAAAAAGAAAACTAAAGTTACAAGAATTATCCAATATACCATTGGCTTCTCATCATTCAAATGCATAAAGTTATAAGCAACTAAGTAGCCTTTAAAAACTGCTATAGTTAAACCAATAAAAATTCCTCCAGCAATACTTCCTTCAACATCAAAATCTACATAAACTGCAAGAACTGTTAAAACCGTACAAAATAAAAGTAAGGCAAATATTTTCCAATATTTAATAACTTGTTTTGATATATTATCTGAAACCATACTAATCCTTTATATTAATTTAAAAGATACAAAACTGGAAAAAGAAAGATCCAAACTAAATCTACAAAGTGCCAGTATAGACCAAACACTTCTATGCGATTTGTGAATCTTATCGGTTCATCATCCCACATCTTTATTCCATCAGGCATCACAAAATATACAAGAACAAAAAGTCCACCTATGATGTGTAATACATGCAAGCCTGTCATAGTGAAATATAATGCCATATAAGTATCATGGGCTGGTATGAAACCTTCATGTATCTTATGTGAGTACTCAAAATATTTAACAATGAGAAATATTATTGCGCAAGAAATTGTTATCCACATATACATTTTAAATTTTGAAATATCTTTCATTTTAAGTGAGACCCAAGACATCACCATTGTTACACTAGAGGTTATAAGTGCAACTGTATTAAAAGTTGCAAGACCTATAGTTTCTTCAAGTAAATGAGCAACAGATTGTCCATCAAGTCCTATTGGAGGCCAAACAGAAGCTCCAGCTCTTAGAAGTATATATGAAGAAAATAAACCACCAAACAGCATTACTTCAGAAGCCAAAAAGAGCCAAATACCTAATTTTGCATTGTATAAACCAGTATCTGGTCTTAAATCTTCATTATAAGGAATCTTTATATCCATTTTATTTACCTTTTTTAATTTTTTTTGTTTGTGGTAAAAAATCATCTTTCATGCCAGGCACACTATATTCATAAGGACCATTATAAACAACTGGTGTTTTCTTAAAATTACCGTGACCAAGCGGAGGTGACGTAGCATCAGTCCACTCTATTGTAGTAGCGTTCCAAGGATTTGCATTTGCTTTAGAATCTTTGTCTTTATATAATGTCCATATTAGATTAACAATGAACGGTATTTGCGCCAAACCTAAGAGCCAAGCTGAATATGACATAGTTTCATTCCATTTTAAAACATCTGCAGCATGAGCATATGAGGCGCCACCATCAGCCAATCTTCTAGAAACACCTGCAAGTCCTTGAATGAACATAGGGAAAAATACTCCATTCATAAAAACAAAGGATGCAAAGAAATGTATTTTCCCAAGTGTTTCATCCAACATTTTTCCCGTTACTTTAGGAAACCAAAAATATATTCCGGAGAATAAAGCAAATATTGTTCCAGGAGCAACAACATAATGAAAATGTCCAATAACATAATATGTATCATGTAAATGTATGTCAGATGTTGATAGACCAAGGGGCAATCCTGTCAAGCCTCCCACTCCAAACATTGGAATCCATCCTAAAGCAAACAACATTGGTACGTTAAAACGTATTGATCCACCCCACAACGATAACATAAAACAAGACAATATAACTACTGATGGTACTGATATAATCATAGTAGTGATTTGAAAGAATGTACTCATACCTTGACCCATACCAGTTAGAAACATGTGGTGTGCCCATACAGTAAATGACATAAAACCTAAGAAAAATGATGAATAAACAAGAGATTTATAACCCCAAAGAGGCTTTCTTGTATTATTAGCAATCACTTCAGCAATTACTCCCATTCCAGGCAAAATTAATACGTAAACTTCTGGATGAGCTAGAAACCAGAATAAATGCTGCCATAATAATGGACTACCCCCACCACTAACCTGCAACATTTCACCACTTATAACAAGTCCACTTGGAAGAAAGAAACTCGTGCCAGCAATTCTATCCATTAACTGAAAAATTGCTGCTACCTCTAAAGGAGGAAATGCTAATAACAACAAGAATGACGTTATTAATTGGCTCCACACAAAAAAAGGTAACTTCATCCAAGTAAGTCCCTTTACTCTTAACTGCACAATAGTTACAATTATATTTACTGAACCCAATAACGAGGAACTAATTAAAAAAATCATTGCAACGAGCCACCAAGTTTGACCTTGCGTTGCAATATCTGATAATGGTGGGTAAGCTGTCCATCCAGAATTTGCTGCGCCTCCTGGTAAGAAGAAACTTATTATCATTATTATACCACCTGGTAAATAACTCCAATAAGATGCCATATTTAATTTTGGAAATGCCATATCAGGAGCACCTACCTGTAAAGGTACCAAATAATTACCAAATGCTCCAACTATTAATGGTACAACACCCAAAAAGATCATAATTGTTCCATGCATAGCTCCAAAAACATTGTACAAATCGGATGGTAAATTACCTTCACTTGCAAATCCATTTAATGTTGCTAGCCATTTTATAAATGGACCGACAATAGGTATGGCTGTGTCTGGATATGCAAGTTGCCACCTCATAACCATCATTAAACTAAAACCGATCAAAAGAAAAAAGAGAGCAGTAATACCATACTGTATTCCAATGACCTTATGGTCAATTGAAAAAACATATTTGGTCCAAAAACTTTCTTCGTGATGTTCTTTGTTACTCAAAAGACTTCCTCCATAAAATTAAAAGTTGATTCCTAAAATATGATCTATTACAAACAGTATTAATAAAGCAGGATAATAAATTATAGTAGCAAATAGCAATTTTCTTGCATTTTTACGATTTTGATTTATTATCATTTGATAGCTTTTTCTTAATAAATAAAAACTGATTATAAATGTTCCAATTAAATAAAAAATACCACTCAAGCCCATGAATGAGGGCATAATACTAAAAATTAACACAAGTATAGAAAAGATTCCAATATAGTATTTTATCTTTGAATCAATATTATCTCCAGTGGTAATCATTTTATAGCCCGCTGATTTGTAATCATCTTTGTATAACCACGCAATTGCAATAAAATGAGGTATTTGCCAAGCAAAAAGAAGTGCAAAAAAAATCCAAGCGCCAAAATTTATCTCACCTGTGGCTGCAACCCAACCCCCTATTGGGGGTAATGCACCTGGTATCGCACCTATAATAGTATTCCATTCAGTTTTTTGTTTTAAAGGTGTGTAGACTACTAAATATAAAAAAAGTGTTATGAATGATAAGATTCCAGCTAAGGGACTAATAAAATAATAAAGATCTAAAACTCCTGAAATTGAAACCGACAAACCAAAAAGTAGTGCTTTATTTGAGCTAATTTTCCCAGATGGAATTGGCCTATTTAAAGTTCTTTTCATTTTTTTATCTAAATTTGATTCTATGTAGCCATTTAAGGTACTTACTCCTGCCGAAGACAATGCAACTCCGGTAATAAGAAATATAACATCTTTCCAAATTATTTGATTATCAGTATCAATAGATATCATACCCGCGTAATATCCAAAAAAAGCAGTAATAATAACTAAAAGAGTTATATCCGGCTTACTTAATTCCCAATAAATTTTATAATTTTTATTTTTGTAAAAGTTTATAAACATTCTATTGATAATTTAAGTATGATTGCACATAGGTAAAAAATAATTTGTTATAATATTTGTAAGTAAAATAGTATCAATTTCAGCTCAATAAGCTTGTAATATAATTATTAATAATTTTAAATTTATAAAGTTAATTAACAATAAGTTTTAAAGGATAAAAAATGAAGCGTTTAATAAGTATTTTAGTATTAACAACTCTAACAGTAGGTATTTGTGGTTCTATAAGTGGGACGGTTAACTTTGACGGAAAAGGTCCTAAAAAGAAAAAGTTGAAGATGGATGCCGATCCTGTATGTGGAAAATCTCACCAAACTCCAGTTTACAGACAAGATTTTGTTATGGACGATAATAACAATCTTGCAAATGTTATCGTCTATTTAAAAAATATTGATTTTAAAGGTAGCGTAACAAAAACTCAAGTAGTTCTAGATCAAAAAGGTTGCGTTTATTCTCCGCACGTAATGGGTGTAATGAAAGGTCAAGAAATTTTAATTAAGAACAGTGATGCAACATTGCATAATATTCACGGATTACCTAAGGTTAATACAGAATTTAATTTTGCTATGCCTAAAGTTCTAAAAGAGAAAAAAATGACATTAGTTAAAAGTGAAGATGCATTTAAGGTAAAATGCGACGTACATCCTTGGATGAGCGCTTATGTTCAAGTATTTGACCATCCATATTTTGCTGTAACATCAAACGATGGATCTTATAAAATAGATAACATTCCAGCAGGCACGTACGAGGTTGTAGCTTGGCAGGAAAAATTCAAAGACAAAACTGTTGCTCATCAGGTCACTGTTGCTGATGGTAATAGCAAACAAAATTTCACTTTTGTAAAACCTTCTAAGAAAAAATAGTATCATCTTTTAAAAAATTAAAAAGGTGAATAATATATTCACCTTTTTTTTAAACAATTATTTCCTAAATGAAAAAAATCATTCACATATTAGCAGTATTTACAATGTTACTAACATTTTTTTTAATTTTTGTTGGAGCACTTATAAAAAGTACAGAAGCTGGCCTATCAGTTCCAGACTGGCCTACTACTTTTGGTGAAAATATGTTTCTTTTTCCTTATTCATCAATGGTTGGTGGTATATTTTATGAGCATAGTCATAGATTAATAGCCTCAATTGTAGGTTTTTGTATTTTGCTGAATACTATATTAATTCAGTTTTCTAATTTCAATAAATTTGTAAAAATTATAAGCTTAATTACTCTATGTGCAGTAATTACTCAAGGTATTTTAGGTGGATTAACAGTTCTATATTTTTTACCTGCATGGCTATCAGCTTCTCATGGTACATTAGGTCAAACAACATTCTGTTTAACAATCATATTAGCTGTAATAACTTCACCTAAATGGTATAAAAATAAAGCAGTAAAATTAAATTCAAAAATCAGGAAGCTATCATTTATTGCTGTTGCAATGGTTTGGACTCAATTAATAATAGGAGCTATTGTTAGACATACTGAATCTGCATTGGTCGCTTTAGATTTTCCAAAAATAAATGATACTTGGATTCCTTCCTTTAAAGATGATGCAATCGAAAAAATAAATTACGAACGTTTTGTTCAAAGCTTTGATTTTGTATTAAACCTAGATCCTATAACATCGGGTCAGTTGTTAATACATTTTATGCATAGATCTTTTGGGTATATTATTTTTCTATTCATGATCTATTATTGTTTCAACCTTTATAAAAATAAGTTATTCATGACCACACCAATCATTCTCATTCTTTTAATATCAACCCAAATTGCTTTAGGTGCATTGACAGTTTTATCTAAAAAAGAATTTATAGTTACCTCATTACACGTGAGTAATGGAGCAGCTATTTTAGGCATTTTAGTTTATTTATGTTTAAATATAAATAAATCTAAGTTACTATAATTATAACTCCAATTATAGCTAGAATAATTGACCCTATTTTTGTTTTAGTAATTTTTTCTTTTAAAAAAATACTTGAAAAAATTGTAATAAAAATTACCGCAGATTGTCCAATGATACTTGCAATAGGTGGTTCCTCAATATTTGCATAACCTACAATCCAAAATGATAATGCTAAAAATGTTCCCACAAAAGTGCCAAATATCATTTTTTTAATTATAATTTTATTTTTCAATCTCAATAATAATTGTAAACTATCTTTTTGACATAAAAAAATTACCCACGCTATTACAACTCCTGGAATTAATCTAAATGCAGTAATCCACAATTGAGCTTCAATTGATCCACCAACCTTATTTAATACTGGTTTAAGGATAACAATGCCTAAACAGCTAACGAATGTTGCCAATATCTGAAATACAACACCTCTTTTATCGGTTTGTTTTTGATTGTTATCAATTCTATTTTCATATGTAACAAAAAGAATCGCTATTATAACTATAACAGAACCAAATGTTTGATATGAACTTAAAATTGTTCCTAAAATAAAAAAAGATAGTATGTAATTCATAACTGGAGCAAATGTGTCTATAATAGCAACTTGATTTGCTTTAATTTTGCTGAGTGAATAAACAAATAGTGAATCACCTATACCCATACCAAGAATACCACTAATAATAATTATGTAATATCCTCTAATTGAAAGATCAGAATACCAAAATGAAAATTCAAAAAAATAAAAAAGAATACAAAAAAAAAATAGCGCTATTGTATTTTTTAACGAGTTAATTAAAAAAGGAGATAAATTTTTACTAACTGATTTGAAAGTGACAACTGCAATAGACCATAAAAATGCTGCTATTAACATAGCTAAATATCCCATAAATGGAGAAGATATCAATTATTTAATTAGATATATAGCATCACATAAACTACGATACCAGTTATTGATACATAGAGCCAAGTAGGAAATGTTATTTTAGCTAATCTCCTGTGAAGTTTTATCTGCATATTCCAACCTCTATAAAGTGTTATTAGAGCAAGTGGCAAAATCAATGCAGCTAAAATTATGTGAGTTATTAGAATAAAATAGTAGAATAATACCCATTCACCTTCGTATAATTTTGGACCAACTTTAAACCAATGATAAATAACATATGTAACAAGAAACATTGCAGATGTTCCGAAAGCAGATAGCATTACAAATTGATGTTTTTTTAAATCATTTTTTTTTATAAAAATAAAACCAAGAAGCAAAAGGATTGTTGTTACAAAGTTTAAAGTTGCGTTAACAGTGGGAAGCATTGATACATCAAGCTTACCAGCCATTCCTTCAGGCCTTGGACCTAAAATAAGAAAAGCTACTACTAGAGAAATTGTTATTGATACAATATAAATTATAGGTAGCCAAAAACTATCTTTTTGGCTTATCTTGTTATTCTTCACCATTTCAAAAGAATTCTACCAATCATCATCATCCCAATCATCATCTTCTTCTTCTTCAGGTTTCATAAAACCGTAACCATTTTTACTAAAGTAAGCTTTTACTTCTTTAGTAATATCCAGTTTACCGGGTATAGTGTATAAGTAATCTTTAAGCCCTTCTAACATCATTTCCTTATCACCATTTAAAGTAACTATATCTTTACCCCACGTTTCAACAGCATCAGGAGTCGATAAAATATCCTTATCAGGTAAATATGGTGCAGGCATTTTGGTACCTGGCATTATAGCTTGTGGATTTCTAAGCCATTCTATGATCCATTCAGGTCTTAATCTTTCTTTTGTCATAGCTAAATTAGGAGCCCAAGTTTGAGGTTCACCATTAGGAAATGTTGTACCATAAAAATGACAATTATTGCATGCTCCAAATTCATGCAATTTGTCACCAGCTTTAAAGTGAACTGTATTTTTGTCAACAATCAAATCATTTTCGAAGTCTAAATTATGATTTTCTAAACTCTGAAATGCACTTATAATGCTATTCCATTGACTATCAGTGAAATTAAATGCTGGCATCCTTACTTGCAAATGTGGTCTTATTGTATTTGGATTATTAAAAAACTTAAATAGCCAGTCAGGCTGTGTTTTTATACCCTGAGTATTTAAGTTAGGTGGCGCATAATCTTGCGTGCCTATAGCATCAACTATTTGACCTCCAAATTCATCATGGATGTGACATCCCTGACAATTATTAGCATTAATTAATTTGTGACCTTCGAACTGGGTTTTATCCTCAGCTAAATTGTAGGTAATTTTATTATCACCAAATTGCCTGTTTGTGAATCCTAAAATTGCTGTTGTTATAGCTTCAATCTCTTCTGGTTTAAAATAGAAGTTTGGCATACGACTTTTATCTTCTGGCTCAACAATTTTATCTCGATCAAAAATTCTTGGATTTGCTAATTTTTGCTCATACCATCCATAATTGGAATGGCTAATGTCATGTATATGTCCAAAATCTAGCTTATGATATGATTTTGAACCCTGGTGAGTTAATTCGGCACCAATTGGCTTAGCATCTTCAAAACCTTTAACATTATGGCAAGTATAACATCCATAAAAGCTAATACTTTTCTTTGCGACATAATCGATGGTTTCTTTTTCTGACATATCTTCAAGCATTTGAGCAGCTTGATATTCTGGAAATGCTTTTACTAACCATCGTTTCGCTATGTTTTCAGTTTCTTCTTTATCATAATTTATAGCTTCAATTTCTTCAAATTCTTCATTTTTGAAAGATAACAGGTAGGCTGTTATATCTTTAGCCTCTTGATTTGTTAATCTCAAATTTGGCATCTGTGTCTCGGGCCAGTAAACTGTTGGATCTTTTATCCAATTATAAACCCATTCTGCATCAGTTTTTGATCCTAGCCCAATTAGGTTTGGTCCCTGAAGTTTTAATAAACTATATCGAGTTGCTTTTTCATATCCATCACCATTGGGATCTGGTTCATAGCCATGCTCTGATGTTGGCAACTCATATCTTGTATCTACTTCTCCCAGAGAAACACTTTCTTCTTCAATTATGTGACAACCCATGCAACCTACAGCATTAAATAATTCTTCACCTTTATCATAATCACCTAGATATTTATTTGAATTGTTATATTCTATTTTATCTTCTTTTTCAAAAAGATAATCTGTTATGGCAAAAATTTCAGCATTAGTTCGTTTAATCATTTCAGGAGATGAATTGTTTTCTTGATTAAAGAAGTGTGGCATCCACGTATTATACCTGAAACTTTGCGGATTATTGATCCATTTAGCTGCCCATTCCTTATCAACTTTTTGTTCTAAATGAGTTAATGGAGGACCATTGTTACCCAGGTTATCATAAGTCTGAATTAAATGACAGTTATTACAACCAGAACTCGATATTAAGTTTAAACCCGTGGTTAATTTTTCAGCTTCATTTAAAATTGGTTGAGATTGGTGACATGTGAAACAACTGGCTTCTGTGTATTTGGTTGGTATCATTGGCTCAGTCCATAATGGTAAATAATGCCATCCATATTTTTCTTCCCATTCGGCTTGTTGCTCCTCTGACTGTGGCGTATGAGCTGATGAAACAAAAGATGTACCTCTACTACGTCCCGCATGACAAGACGTACAACCATATTCTTGAAACGGATGAGGAGATGCATCAGTGATATATAAATCTAAATTAGGGTGTGTGGTATATGGTTGTGGTGCATCCTCATATCCAGGTTTGTCTACTCCAAGGTGACAACTTGTACAACGGTCAACAACAGGTACATATTTGAAGTTATTATCATATTTTATATCTTCTAACACAACTTGTTTTACTTCATAGTATGGATCTAGAAAGTCAATAATAGGCAGATCCCTTACTACATCGGCAATTTGATTCTGAAAAGTCATACTTTCACGATCTAATTTTTCTATTTTAGATTGAGTGATATTTACTTCTTTTAAAACTATATTTAACTCATCTTGTGCTTTTTTTAAATTTGACTTTATAAATTTTATTTCAGCTATCTTTGAATCTTTAAGATTCTCTCTTTTTTCTTTTTCAAGTTTTAAAACTTGTAGTTTTTCTATAGCATCATAATATTTTTTTTTGTTTTTGTATTTCTGAGGCTTAACATTTTCATCCTCATTGTCATGATGTTGATGCTCTAATAACTCACTTTCGTATTCAAATTTAATCTGATCATACAAGCCTTTAAATGCTAGAAACTCAGCGTTAGCTTTATAAAATTTTCCGTTTAATTTTGCAGAATCTTTTTGTGCTTGAACTAATAAGGAGTTTTTGTTATTGTAATCTTCTTGGGCAGCTACCAACTTATTTTCAAAATCAATTCTATCTGATTTTACTTTTTCTAATTCTTCAGTTAAAACGGTTTTACTAGTTTCTACTTCTAATGCTCTAAATTCTTTCTGATATTCTTTGAACTCATCATCATTATCATCAATGAAAGTTAAGATCACAGACACAAACATTAGGATGCTTGATATAGCAAACCATTTATTTAAAACATTTCCTTTATAATATCTTTCGTCTATCATAATATTAAATGTTAAAAAACCATTCTGGTATTGATACAATATATTTCAAATTAAGAAACCATCTTAAATACATCTTAATTGGTAATGATAACATAGATAATGTAAAAAACATTAGGAATGCATATCTTACAGGTCCAAGCTGTTTAAAAATATCTTTTAATTTTGTTTTGGCTAATAGAAATGGTGGTACAGCAAAGTATAAAAATATTAAAATAAAACCTAAGAATTCTCTTTTGATTGGATTCGCCGGTAAACCTTGATTCCAAGCCTTAACCCAAACATACTCAGACAAGTTAACATTAGTTAAAGAAACAACCTTATGAGCATCCCAATAATCATATGGTCCAAAGAAATTCCAATTTGGTCCCCTTAAAATCGTACCAACAATGATTAGATAAATCCAAAGTACTAACCACCCATACATAAATGCAAAGATTGCTGTTCTCCTAGACTTAAATGCATAAAATCCACTAGACTTTAAGTTAATATCTAAATATGGTATTGCGCTCAATCCAATTATTATAAGCAAAGGGAACATTATTCCAGCAATCCAAGGATCAAAATATACCAACATTTCTTGAAGACCTAAAAAATACCAAGGTGCTTTTGAAGGGTTTGGAGTTAATGCTGGATTTGCAGGTTCTTCAAGAGGAGCTTTGATATATACAGACCACAATATAAGAAAAACTGTCATCAATATTATACTTATTAATTCACTATAAACTAAATCTGGCCATACTAAAATTTTATCATTAGGATCATTATATTCATCCGGTTTTTCTCCACGATCTAATCTCTCATCATTTCTATATGCTTGGTTCATTGATAACCATAAGAAATAAACAACTGTAAAGGCCATCAATATTATAGGAACATTATCTGGTTTAGTAAAAATTATGTAAGCATTTTTATCTGTGAAGCCTAAAGCAAAGTACGCTACTACAAGCAACATTAGTACCACACCACCAGTATTAGACCATAATTTATCTATATGAAGCTGTCTATGTTTTTTTTCAAACCAATCAGTTGGTGGAAAAACAAAGGGAAAACCGACAGTCAGCAGAGTAAATGCTATTGTTGGCTCATGTAAAAGGTTTACTATGTATTTAATTATATCTAACATTCGGGCAAAAATTTATTATACTGGCTCTGATATTCCTCCATCTTTCCTTATACGCCAAAAATGAACAGCCATTAAAATAACAGCTATGAAAGGAACTCCAATACAATGTAAAACATAAAATCTAAGTAAAGTGGCCTCACCAACAAATCGTCCTCCTATTAAAGCAAATCTAACATCGGAACCAACGTGGACAAGATTAATATCTCCAATAGCAAGCAAGCTAGCACCAGGGCCCTCAGACCCAATAAAAGGATGCGCTCTTGCCATGTTTGAACCAACTGTTACAGCCCAAATTGCTAATTGATCCCAAGGTAGTAAATATCCAGTAAAACTTAAAAACAAGGTAATTGTAAGCAACAATACACCTACCACCCAATTAAATTCTCTTGGAGGTTTATATGAACCAGTCATAAAAACTCTAAACATATGCAACCAAACAGCCAAGACCATAGCNTGAGCTCCCCACCTATGGATTTCTCTCATAATACCTAAGGGTACCTGTTCACCCAAATCTATCATATCTGTATANGCATATTCAACAGTAGGTCTGTAATAAAACATTAATAAAATACCTGTAATGGTTAAAATTAGAAATAAGAAGAATGATAAACCCCCCATACACCAGGTATATTTTACTTTTACTGCGTGTTTCGGCAATCTAACTGGATGAAGGTGTAAAAATACGTTGTTTAATACCGCCATCATTCGCTGTCTTCTATCTCTAGGAATTCCAGTTCTAAAAATTGACTTCCATAATTGAGTCTCAGCTATTTGCTCTAATATATTTTCTATAAAATTTTTATTATTCTTTGACATATTCTTAGTTTGTTTATTTATACTTTTAACAAGGATTCGGGATTTTCCCATTCACCTTTTTCTTGCTGAAATTTCTTACTTTTATCTACAATTATTTGTCCATCATCAGCTAATACTATTTTAAATCTTTCCAATGGACGAGGAGCTGGACCTTCAAAATGGACACCTGAAAATCTGAATCCACTGCCATGACAAGGACACTTAAATTTGCGTTCAGTTCCCATCCAATTAGGAGTACAACCTAGATGAGTACAAACAGTTGAAAGTGCATAAATACCCTCGTCATTTCTTCCAATCCATACAGCATATTTATTTTTAAATCTTAGATCAATTTCACCAATCGTAAAATCATCAGGAAAACCTATTTTAAATGATTGAGGCGGCTCGAATAATACATTGGGAAATAGAAATCGAACTACCATAGTTAAAAAACCACCAGTAGCAAGGCCAAAAGCTGTCCAACCTAGAGTCATCCAACCTATAAAACTTTTTCTAGATACGTCTCCGTGAGGAGCGCTTTCAATACTTGCATCTTTAATTCCTACCGACGCTTGAGGTTCTAATTTTTTTTCTGCCATATTTTTCTAAAAAGTAAAGTTATAAGTGTTTTTTAAAATTTTTAAAGCGCTATCTCTAATCTTCATATTTGGATCATTTGAAGCAATATATTTTAACTTAGGTATGAACTTATCATCAATCAATTTTTCAGTTATTTTTATAGCTATCATCATTGCTTGCACAATTTCCCAATCATCAACATTTTTATAATTATCAAAGTAAGATCTATCAAGAAGATTTAAAATTTCATTTATACCTGAAGAATCGCCTAATTTTGCTAAAGCAATAGAAGCATCCCATCTTATGTTAGGTTCTTCATCAAGCAACAACTTTTTTAAATCATCTACTACACTTTCATCTCCAATCATACCCAAAGCTATCACTGCAGTCAGTCGATCTTCGCTAGAATTTTTATCTTTAAGTATTTTTTTAATATTATCTACAGCTGGTTTATACTGAATCATTCCCAAAGCATTTATAGCGGCTGATCTACTATTTGGATCAACATCATCAATTCCAGCCATTAAAGCTTCACCATAGTACTGATCTCCTGTTCTTCCCATTCCCAATGCAAGATATGTTCTAACTAAGGGATTATCATTCGTTGAATTTTTATATGTTAAAACCATTTCTTTCTTAAAAGTTTCACCTTCAGGTATTAATTTTGGATTTGATAATATTTTACCAAGTTCAAATGCTGATTGCCATCTCTTTGTAGAAGAACCAATTTTAACTTGATTTAAATATTCTTCAGCTGAGCTGGATTCTTTTATGAGTACCTGAATCATAAAGAAAAAAATTAGACCGAAGACTGCTATTATAAAAGGAATAACGAAAAATGAATGCACAAGAACCGTAACAGTACTTTGCTCTTTATTATTTGTATTTAATTCGGACATTTTTACTAAACTCTGCATATAAATTTACAATTTAAAACTTTGATTTAGCAAAGATAATAGTAACAAAAACTATTTTTTTTTCAATAAATATTTTAATACAGATTTTTGTTCAATATTTCTATTAAAAAGTTTACAAAAATCTATAATGATTTTAATTTGTTTATAGATGTCAATTTCTTTGTTATTTTTTAATAATGCGGATACCTTGTATAAATGATAACAATTTGACCACCAACATTTACTTTGATTAATATTATTGTTTTCTATTAAAATAATTTTAGATTGTTCTAAACTATTATCATCAATCAAAAAATAAGGCAAACAACTAATCATATTATTTTTCAATAAACTTTTGTAGTCATTATTAATATTTAGACTATTATAAAAAATATCTAAATCTTTGATTGAAGGTAAAATAAGATCAAATTTGTTCTTTAGAAAAAACTTGATTCTTTTATAGTGATAATATTGATCTAATGATTTAAAAAAAATTGATATGGATGTTCTATATTTAATTTTATCAATTGAAGCAAAGGATGGATCTTGAATGTTTATTTTGTTATAAAAAAGGTGCTCAAGAGATTGTACCAATTTAGATGAACAATCATTTCTTATTTTGATTTTTTCCCTTTGATAATTAAGCGATTCATTATTTATTCGCATAAAATTATTTAATTGTAATGATTCTTAAAAAATGTAAGATTTTTAAAATATAAAAACCAAAATCTACTTCAAACCATTTTACTGCAAAATTCATTTTTTGGGGATATCTATGATGATTGTTTTGATAAAGTTCGCCCATCATTAAAAAATCAATGTGTAGGGTATTTTTAGAATTATCTTCTAACATTTTAAAATTTCTATATCCATGTTTATGTCCAAACCAATTAACTATAAAGCCATGAATAGGACCCATTAAAATATGAATTGGAATCAATAAAAAGAAAAACAAGTTAGGAGCAAAATATATGTAAAAAGTTATGTAAGATAAAGCGAATAAAATTCTTACAGTATAAGTATCCACTATATTTTCAAATTTAGGCCACCTTGGTAAATTTTTATCTTTATATTTATTTTTGGCAACATCATCCTTGAAAGCTCTATACTCATCAAAAGTCTTAAACATGAATTTAAACCAATTTGAAAATTTGACCGGAGAATGTGGATCATCATCTTCATCACTCATTCTATGATGTTTTCTATGCATTAATGCATATGCAGCAGGCTCTAAAAAAGATGGTCCCTGTGACAACCAAGTTAGTATAAAGAAAAACTTCTCAGTAAAATTATTCATTCTAAACATTTGATGGGAAGCATACCTATGTAAAAAAAATGTTTGCGTAAATAAAGAAATATACCAATGAAATATAAATAATAATATAATAAAACTCATAATTACTTTCTAAATCTATAGTGTGAAACACCCCATTCTGTTCCACTTCTCATACCAAACATAACCGCACAAGCTAAGAAAAATATTCTCCACCTATGAAACCAAACTTTACTTACATTACTACCATAGGCTTTATCAAATATTTTTAATATTCTAGTTCTATTTGAATCCATTTGATCTAACCAAGCGTAAGAAGTTAATGAATAATGCATACCTGATACTTTCCAATGCTTTTCAATTTTTAAATCATCTTGAAAATTAAGTAAAAGATTGTGAGAAGGCATTAAACCACCACTAAAAAACTCTCTTGACATCCAATCTCCTGGACCATTATCTTCATAAGGATATACCATAGAATTATGACTAAAAATATGAATGAACAATTTTCCAGAATCATTCAACCAATTAGATATCTTATTTAGTAATAATTTGTAATTTCTCATATGCTCAAACATTTCAATAGATACAACTCTATCGAATTTTTTATCTGTATCAAAATCATTCATATCACACGTAATAACGTGAATATTTTCTATACCTTTTTGCTTACATTTATTTTCTATAAATTTTCGCTGATCATTTGAATTACTAACAGCTGTTATCTTAGCTTTAGGAAATTTCTGAGCCATAAAGAATGTCAATGAACCCCAACCACAACCAAGTTCAAGAATATTTAAAGAATCCTTAAGCTCTGCTCTAATAATATATTTTTCTAGCATATCTTTTTCAGATTGGTTCAGGTTAACATTATTGTCATTCCAAAAACCACAACTGTATTTTAAATGCTTTCCCAATACAATCTCAAAAAATTCTGGTGGCACCTCATAATGTTGCTCATTTGCTTTTTCTGGTACCAATGCGATCGGACTATCTTTGAGTTTAGAAATCCAATCATTATTATGTTTTTGCAAATTTTCAACACCTAAACTTTTGTACCAAATAAGACGATCATTACATAATTTTTGTATACCAATTTTTATTAAAAAATCAGGAACATGACCTTTTTCAGCCAAACCAATAAAATTAGAAATCATTTGAGTACTAAACCTTTATTTTTGACAAATGTAAATTGATAATCACCAATATTTTTTTCAGCAAACCCTGCTTCGCAATAAACAAAATAAAATTCCCAAAGTTTAACAAATGAATCAGAAAAACCTAAATCTTTAACTTTGTCAATTTTATCAAAAAAGTTCTTTCTCCATAACTGTAAAGTGGTTACGTAATGTTCAGTTATATCATCTAAATCAACAAATATAAGATTTGTATATTTTTTGATAGCTGACGAAACTTGATTAATAGAAACCAAACAAGATCCTGGAAAGATATATTTATTAATAAAATCTACAGAGTTTTTATATGTATCAAAGTTTTGGTCATTGTAAGTAATACCTTGCATAACGAAAATACCATTATCTTTCAAAAGTTCAGAAACCTTTCTAAAATAAGCCGGCACATTTTTGTGACCCACAGCCTCAATCATTTCAATTGAAACAATTTTATCATATGTACCTTTAATTAATCTGTAATCTTTGTTAATTAAATTAATTTTTTTATCTAATTTTTCTTCTGTAATTTTGTTTTTGGCATAATTGTATTGAGCATCGGATATAGTTGTAGTGGTTATTTTACAACCATAATTTTTGGCTGCGTGTATTGCAAAACTACCCCAACCTGTACCAATTTCTAAAATATGGTTATCTGGACTAAGTTGAAGTTTTTTACAAATTCTGTCTAATTTTTCTATGGAGGCTTCCTCAAGTGTTGTTTTATTATCTCTAAAAATACCACAGGAATATGTCATTGTTTTATCAAGCCATAATTTGTAAAAATCGTTACTTAAATCATAATGTGCAAGAATATTATTTTTACTACCAATAATAGTATTTTGTCTTCTGTAATGAATAAATTTATTTATTGGCTTTATTATAGAGGCAATGCCAGAATCAATGGATGACATAAGCGATTTATTTTTAATCATAATCTTTATAAGAATGTCTAATTCCTTTGTTTCCCAAAAATTTAAAGCATATGCCTCGCAAGCTCCTAAAAGCCCACCAGATCCTATAAAAACATAAAATTCATCAGAATGTATTGAAATTTCACATCTTAAAGTTGAATTTTTATCTCCAACGTGAAAAATTTGATCAGAATCTGAAATTTTTATAAATCCGTTTTTCAAACCTGAAAATTTATCTAATATAATTTTTTTAAATAATTTATTTAAAAAACGGGGT
>PAFF01000087.1 GCA_002704045.1 Fidelibacterota bacterium | reverse complement strand
TAAAAGTTAAATTAATTATTAAATATTCTTTCAAAACATTTTAAATAACTAAAATAACTTTAATAAATTAGCATTGTAATTATAAAAACAATCAATGTAATGGAGAATAAATGTTAGTAACAAAAAAAGCACCAGAATTTAAAACGATGGCAGTTATGCCAGATAACAGTATCCAAGAAGTGAGCCTATCGGATTATAAAGGTAAAAAAGTAGTATTATTTTTCTACCCATTAGATTTTACCTTTGTATGTCCAACTGAATTATTAGCTTTTGATAAAAGATTAGGTGATTTTGAATCCAGAGGAGTTCAAGTCTTGGGTTGTTCTGTAGATTCAAGATGGGCACATTTAGCATGGAAAAACACTGATGTTAATAAAGGTGGTATTGGACAAGTTAAATATCCAATACTTCAAGACTTAGATAAATCAATTGCAAGAAATTATGATGTACTTGTTGGTGCAACTGGTGCATATATTGAATCTGAAGATTTTGAGGGAGTTTCATCTGTAGGTGGTGGAGTTGCATTAAGAGGATCATTTTTGATTGATGAGGACGGAACTGTGAGACATGCAGTGATCAATGACCTACCTTTAGGAAGAAATATTGATGAAATGTTGAGAATGATTGACGCGTTGAGTCACCATCAAAAACACGGTGAAGTTTGTCCTGCAGGATGGAAGGATGGAGAAGACGCTATGGCAGAATCTCCTGAGGGTGTTTCAAGTTATTTAAGTAACAATTCTGAAAATCTTTAAGTATAAAACTTAAATTCTATGAAAAACGGGATTTTATTATCCCGTTTTTTTGTAAATCATTTTTTTAAAATCAGACATAATGCGGTAGTGAGTTTCATAACATTTGTATTAGTATCAGTAATTCTTTTACTTAATATGTTAGAAATATTTCTTAATAATTTATATCCTAAAGCGTTATTTTTTTCACAAATATCAAAAAATACATCCTTTGTTATAGTGCCAATTATACATTCATTAGTTGTCCTAATTGTTGCTGTTCTTCTGTGGCTATTTCCAAATAATCCAATTTCACCAAAAATTGGATTACTATCAGAATCTGTATTTAAAATTTCTTTTTCTTGATGTGCATTATGACTTTTTGATAATGTCATTTTTCTGCTAATACTTATTTTACCGTCAACGAGAAATATCAAAGAATCACTGTAACTATTTTCTTTAATTATAGTATTGTTTGCTTCGATTTTTTTAAATTTGATTTGATCGACAAAATTCTTAAAATCATTTTCAGAAACAGTATTAAAAATTTCATAATTTTTTAATTTATCAATTATTTTATTTTTATTTATCATGGAATGATGATAATACGTTCACCTTTTTTTATTAAATAATCTGATTTTGGATTCATTAAAACTGATAACTTATTTTCTTGTTTAAATGAATGTCCTGCTTCTTTCATTTTTTTTTCAATGAAAGCGTCTAAAGAAGAAGTATCAGCTGATAAAAAATCAGAGAGACCCATTTTTTCTTCTTCTAGAAAAAGTCCAATTGCAATCCAACCATATTTATCTCTTAAACTTTTAGATAACTCATCAAATGTTTTTCCTATATAATCTTTAGGTATTGATTTACTTTGAAACTTGTGAGATGAATTTTCATCAATTAATTGATGTAATGCCTGCGGAACACCAGGATCCAATATGTGACTAGCTGTCATAAAAGTTTCAAATTTATCGTTTATAATTATTTCATCTACATTGGCTCTTCTAAGATGAGTAATATTTTCTCTATTTGAAACTTGTGCAATAACTCTTAAGTTGGAGTTTATATTTTTTAGAGTTAATGTTGATAAAATTGTTTTTTGATCACCATTAATATCAGCATCATCGGTTAAAACCATTACTGATTTAGAATTTTGAACATTTGCTTTTTCTAAAATATTTTCTCTAGAATGATCTCCTTTTACAAATCTAATTTCTATTTTATTATATTTAGATAAAATACTATTTATTTTATCTTCAGATAGATCATTTACTAATACTATAGGAAATTCATTATTATATGACTTTATTATGAAATCTAAAATCATTTCTAAATTGGGGTTATAACCGCAAATGACAATATGATTTTTAGTTTTGACAGTTTCCAAACCTCGTCCTTCCCGTATTTTTTTTGTTACAAAAATTGATGACATTGTACTCGTAAATAAACCACTAATACCAATACCAGTCAACATTAAAAAAGTTGCAAAGAGTCTGCTATAATCACCTTTTGGAGACATATCACCATATCCAACAGTTGTCATTGTTACAATTGTCCACCACAAGGTATTCTTTAAGCTATTAAAATCTGGTTGGTTTTTTGATTCTAGTATTAAAATACCTATTGCACCAAAAAGCCACATTATCACTAAAATCGTAATAATTTTAGCTAATTCATTATCGAAAATTTTTTTTATTGAATTAAAAATATTTTTAAAGATTAATTTCATATTTTTCATAATATAAAATATTATTTTAAATGTATTTGTTTGTATTTGAAAATCATTCTTTGATACGATATCCAATTGAAAAAAGTTTTGATGCTATAATTGTGAATGTAATTGCAAAAATTATTGAAATAAATAATGATGTTATATATGAAGAATCAGATATACCTAAGCAAGTGTATCTTAATCCATTAATCATCCAATAAAGAGGATTAAATTGTGAAATTATTCTAAATACATCAGGTAAATCATTTATAGAATAAAATACTCCCCCTAAGAAAGTTAGAGGCATAAAAATAAAATTAGAAAAAATTGCTATTTCATCCCAAGATTTTGCAGCTATGCCTACAATACAACCAAATGCTGAAAATGTCCAAGAAACTATAAAAATTAAAGTTAAAGTTACCAAAATATCATTTATGACAAATCCAGTTAATATCCATCCTAATAAACAAACTACTATACCATTAATAAAGCCTCTAAAAGCTCCGCCAATTATATATCCAACTGCAAGTTCAAACCCAGATAAAGGTGTAATTAAAATATCATCAATAAATTTAAGAAATTTAGCTTGAACAATACTTGATGAAGAATTTTGATATGCGTGATTAATAACAGCCATCATAATTAACCCAGGAATAATAAAGTCCATGTAACTAACTCCATTTATTTCACCAATTCTTGTACCTAAAGAATGACCAAATACAATGATATATAGAGATGAGGATATTACGCTTGGAAATATAGTTTGTTTGTACAGATTTAAAAATCTCCAAACTTCTCTATTTATTAGTGTCCTAAGACCAATATTAAGCATCAATTGATTTTCCCGTAAGTTTTAGAAAAACGTCTTCCAAAGTAGTTTTTTTAATATTAATTTTTTCTATAGAGGCATTAGTTTTAGAAATGATTTTAATTAGCTTAGGAATATCACTCTCACCGTCTTTTGAAGTAATATTAAGATAATCATTTTCAAATGTATATTTCCAATTATCTAAAATATTAGACTCTTGCCAATTACTTATTTTAATTTGAATTGAGTTTTTTCCCGATTTTTGGATAAGTTCAGTAGTGCTGCCTTCAGTTATTATTTTACCACTATCAATAATTGCAATTTGTTTGCATAAATGTTCAGCTTCTTCAATGTAGTGAGTGGTAAGTAATATAGTTTTTCCTTCTGAATTAATTCTATTCAAGTAATCCCACAACATGTGTCTTAGTTCTAAATCTACACCAGCAGTAGGCTCATCTAAAATTATAATAGGAGGATCATGTACTAAAGCTTTAGCAATTTGTAGACGTCTTTTCATACCACCTGATAACTGTCGTGGCGTAGATTTTGATTTAGATTCTAGACCAAACTGTTTTAACATTATTTTTGATCTATCTCTGGCTTTTGAAGATTCAAAACCATAATAACCTGCTTGAAAAGAAAGCATTTCTTCTAAATTAAAAAAATGATCAAAATTGAACTCTTGTGGTGCGAGTCCGATATTTTTTCTTGATTTTTTATAATCTTTGACTACATCATAACCCAAAACTGAAACTTGACCTGAAGATATGTTCACTAAACCAGTAACTATATTTATTGTAGTAGTTTTTCCAGCACCATTGGGCCCTAGAAGGCCAAAGAATGAACCCCTAGGNATNTTTAGATTNATTCCTTTTAATGCTTCGACATNATTATAATTCTTTTTTAAGTTTTTTATTTCAATTGCAAAATTAATTTTTGTACTCCATTTTTGTTACACATTCAATGTGTGGTGTATTNGGGAACATATCAANTGGTCTTATTTTAACAAGTTTATAATTATTATTACAAAGTTCCATTACATCTCTTACTTGTGTAGCAGGATTGCANGAGCAATAAATTATTGTTTTAGGTTTTAATTTAACAATATCTTTTATTGTATTTTTGTGCATTCCAGCTCTTGGAGGATCAACTATTATTGTATCTGGTTTNGGTATNCTTATTAACTTNTCNTTTTTTAATATATCTTTTAAATCACCACAGAANAAATGAATGTTTTTAATGTTATTTCTCANTGCATTTTTTTTTGCATCAACTACAGCNGTTTTTATTAGCTCAATCGNATATATTTTTTTTACAAAATGAGATAAAAATATAGAAATAGTACCTATACCAGAATANAGGTCATATACAATTTCATTTCCAATAAAATTACATTCTTCTTTTATAACTTCATATAGTATTTTAGCTTGTAAAGTATTTGTTTGAAAAAAAGAATTTGCGGATATTTCGAATTCAAATTTNCCAATCATATCAATTATNTANTTATTTTTNGNAAGTTCAATTTCTTTTTCACCAAATGNTATNTCAGCTTTTCTAGAATTAATATTATTTACAATGCTTGTAATTTCAGGNAACTTTTTTACTAATTTACTTGNTAAGGGTAATAAAACTTTTTTGTTTTCATANGCTGTTACAAGATTTACCATAATTTGATTTGTTTTAATACCNACTCTTAGNATTAAATGNCTAATAAAACCANTATGTTNCTTTATATCATATGGTTCAATATTTTGTTCTATACATTCAATTTTAANAAAGTTTAGAATTGCGTTAGCTGTTTTATGCTGNAGGTGACAATTATCTATATTTAGTATTTTATCATACCTACCTGGAACATGTAAACCTAAAGCAAAATTTTTATTTTCTCCTAAATCATTTTCTTTAAGTATCCATCTTTTATTTGAAAATGAAAATTCCATTTTNTTTCTGTANTNATATTGTTCNGCACATTCTATTATTGGCTCTACTTTAATGTTAACAAATTTNCCCATTTTNTTNTAAAGATCAAAGACTTGTTGTTGCTTATAAAAAAGTTGTTTTTTATAAATNAGATTTTGAAAGCTACATCCNCCNCAATCATTGAAATGTGAACACGTAGGATTANTAAAATCAGGTGACTCATTTAGAACATTTAATTTTCTTGCCTCAAAGTATGATTTTCTTTTTTTTGTTATTCTAGCAGTTACAGTTTGACCTGGTATAGCATTTTTAATAAAAACAATNTTATCATTTATTTTNGATAAACCCATGCCTCCAAATGCTAGTGATTCAACAAAAANTTNANAGTCACNTNCTTTTTTNAGATTNGAAATATTGGTATTAGTATTTTNTTTATTCAAATTAAAATTTTAAAATACTTTTATATAGGATTTAATTTGATCAATTATATCTTTTGCCTTTGANTCACTTTTNGCCTCNGANTAAATTCTAAGTATNGGTTCGGTATTTGATTTTCTTATNTGAACCCAACTATTATCCCANNTGATTTTTAATCCATCAGTTAAATCTATTTTTTCTTTTTCAAANTGTTTTTTTAAAAATTTNAGTGCATNATCAGGATTAANTTGATNTAAGTTAATTTTATCTTTAATTATTGAATATTTAGGGAGATCTTTTTTTGCTAAACTTAAACTTNTATTTTTCTTTGATAACCAATCAAGCATCATNACAATACCAACAATAGCATCTCTTCCAAGGTGAGANTCCTTAAGTATTACGCCTCCATTACCTTCACCACCAAAAGNTGAATTATATTTTTTCATCATTTCAACNACNTTNATTTCACCAACCATAGATCTTTTTATTGGATTANTGTATTTATCNGCTATCTTNTCCAGTGCCATTGANGATGATAAATTTGTTACTATAGTAGTTTTAAAACCNNGCGATAAAAAATTATCNGTGGCAATAACTAGTGTATTTTCTTCTCCTAAGGGCTCACCATTTTCATCAACAATTGCTAATCTATCACCATCAGGATCAATAGCAATTCCTAAATCTGCATTNTTTTTNATTACGCTTTTAGAAAGTAAACCAAGGTTTTCATTNTTTGGTTCTGGATCATGAGGAAAATTTCCATCAGGTTTACAAAATAANGTAATCACTTNACAATTCAATAAGTGCAGTAGCTNTGGTACTGCATATGAAGCTGCTCCATTTACTGCGTCAACAACAACTTTAAATGCNTTAANTTTTATTCTATTTTTATCAATAAAAGATAAGTTTACAGTNTGATTTATATGGTCTTNATAACCATTTTTAATATGGAAAATNTTACCTGGTTGANTTTTTGATATNTTTGATAAGTTGTCNGCTTTTNAAAATAATTCAGTATTTTCTTTTTCATTNAAGAAACATCCATCTGAATTAATAAATTTCATCCCGTTCCATTCGATTGGA
Organism: Fidelibacterota bacterium; assembly: GCA_002704045.1. Lineage (GTDB taxonomy): Bacteria > Fidelibacterota > Marinisomatia > SCGC-AAA003-L08. The sequence goes on along the minus strand of PAFF01000087.1, from coordinate 1,549 downwards.
TTATGACTNGCAGTAATAACAATACCTCCATAAAANTTATTTTTTGAAACTANAAATTGTGCTGTAGGTGTNGGTATGATTCCATAGTTATANACCTCNATTCCAGCTGATGATATTGCTTTNCANGCTATATCAGAAAGGTGTTTACCATGAGATCTNGTATCTCTTGCAACTAGNATTGGTCCTTTAACTTTTAATATTGAAAATGCCAGAGCATGATTAAAAACAACTTTNTNATTNAGTGTTTTGTNNACTAATCCGCGAATTCCAGATATTTTTCTTATNAAATTCAATTTATTAAAAAAAATCCAGATTTAATAATCTGGATTTTGGATTTATTTTAAAATCTNCGCTTGGGTTTTGATTTTGCTGCCAATCTCTTTGCGTCNCTTGGTTTTAAATAATATGTCCTAGATTTAACATCTTTCAAAATACCAGCTTTTTCATATTTTTTTTTAAACCTTCTAAGAGCTCTTTCAAAAGGTTCATTTTCACCAACTTTTACTGAAACCATATTCCAGTTTCTCCTTTCTATCCTAAATACATTCTTAATTTTTTACTTCGAGATCTATGTCTAAGTCTTCTAATAGCTTTTTCTTTGATTTGTCTTACTCGTTCTCTGGTTAAATCAAATTCTTCACCAATTTCATTTAAAGTTAATGCATATTCTCTATCTATTCCAAAATACATAATAATAACATCTCTTTCTCTCTGCTTTAATGTTGTTAATGATGCTTTGATCTCCTGTTTTAAGGATTCCATCATTAAATCTTTATCTGGTTCAATTTGATTATTATCAGGTATAACATCAAGTAAAGAATTGTTATCGTCATCAGTGAATGGAGTATCTAAAGAATGATGACGTCTTGATATTCTAACAGCATCGGTTACCTCATTTGAATTCATATCTAATTGCTTAGCAAGTTCATCTTCTCTTGGCGATCTCTCGAATTCTTGTTCTAGTCTTTGTGCAGCTTTATTTATTTTACTAATTGTTCCTACACGATTAAGGGGGAGTCTTACTATTCTTGAATGTTCGGCTAAGGCCTGCAATACAGATTGTCTTATCCACCACACAGCATATGAAATAAATTTAAAACCTCTAGTTTCATCAAATCTTTCAGCAGCTTTTATGAGACCTAAGTTACCTTCATTAATTAAATCAGTTAGAGGTAAACCTTGTCCTTGATAATCTTTTGCAACACTAACGACAAATCTTAAATTAGCTTCAGTTAATTCTTTAAGAGCCCTTCGATCGCCTTTTTTTACTCTAATTGCTAACTCAACTTCACGATTTGGTTCTAATGGATCATATTTACCAATTTCCTTTAGATATCTGCTAAGAGATCTATTAGCATCACTCCCGATTTTTTGGATTTTCTTATCTAGTTTAGTTTTTTTCTTTTTTACAGCAACTTTTTTTGTGGCTTTATTTTTTTTTGCTTCATTAGCAGTGATCTTTTTAGCACTAGGTTTCTTAGCAACTGTTTTCTTAGCAACTGTTTTCTTAGCAACTGTTTTCTTAGCAACTGTTTTCTTAGCAACTGTT
>PAFF01000086.1 GCA_002704045.1 Fidelibacterota bacterium | reverse complement strand
TTCATTTTTCATTGATAAGAAAAATAAAAATGATCTTATTGATATATTAGAAGATAAAAAAATTGATGTATCTTTAGAAGATCTAGACTTAGACTGGTTATACATTGAAAATAGAATAAAAGCAGAAATAGCTAGTTCAATGTGGGGAAAATTATATTTATATAAAACGAATTTGAAAATGGATGAACAAGTTTTGAAATCTTATGATTTTTTTGAGGATGCTTTTAAACTTTTAAAACATAATTAGATATTTTGATTGTCTTTTCCAACACTTAATTAATAAGATATAAGATATTTTTTTATTTATAATAGACAATTTTGAATTTAAAAGGAGATTAAATGGTTCAATTATTTTTTGATGGTGGTGGTTTTATGTGGCCAATTCTTGTGATATTTATAATTGGTCTTATATTCGTTTTGGAAAGATTAATTCATTTAATTAAAGGGCTTGGTTTAAACGAAAACTTTGCGGCTAGTTTGTCAGAGACAATAAAAAATAATGGTATTGAAAATGCTATTTCTGACTGTGAGAATAAAACTGGTCCAGTTGCCAATTTATGTCTTAGTGCTCTAGAAAGAGCAGATAGGGGTCCATCTGAATCACAAGCAGCTCTTGAAAACGTTGGAAGCGTTGAAATGGCTTCTCTTGAAAAGAATATGACATGGATTTCTTTATGTATTGCAACTGCACCTATGATGGGATTTTTAGGCACTGTTTGGGGAATGATTCAAGCGTTTAATGATATTAAAGCTGCTAATGATATTTCTCCTGCAGTTGTTGCTGGTGGTATTTCAGTCGCACTTTTAACTACCGCTTTTGGTCTTGTTGTTGCGATTGTTTTGCAATTATTTCAAAATACTTGTTTATACATAATTGATAATCAAATAGTAACTATGCAAAAAAGTGCAACTACCTTATTAAACGCTATAAAAGATAATTCTAAATAATATATGTTTAAGAAAAAAAGACGCGGTTTAGATGAAATTAATTCATCTTCTATGGCTGATATTGCTTTTTTATTATTAGTATTCTTTTTGGTAACTACTACTATATCTATGGACAAAGGAATTAATATTGTTTTACCTGCGGATGGTGAACAAAAAGAAATTCCAAAGAGTAATATAACTAATATTTTAATTAATGAATCAGGAAAAGTTTTACTTGATGATAATCCCACATTGGTCAAAGATATTAAAGGAATTGCAGAAAGAAAAATGGCTTCAAACGACAAAATGATTTTCTCAGTTCAGTCTCATTCAAAAACAAAATATAACGATTATTTAAAAGTATTAGATCAATTAAAAATGGCTAAAGCTTCAAGAATCTCGATAGCAAACCCGGATATGTAAAATGAAAGTTGAAAGAAAAACTCAAAACAAAGCTGAAATATCTACTTCTTCAATGCCTGATATCATTTTTATGTTACTAATATTTTTTATGGTAACAACAGTAATGAGAGAATTTGATGGATTAAATGTATTAATGCCGAGAGCTAAAATGATTGAAAAGCTAGATAGTAAAAGACATACCTCTTACATTTGGGCAACAAAAGATGGTCTTATTTCTGTTGATGACAGAATAATTAGTTCTAACTTATTGAGTACAGTTATGTATAAAAAAATAAGTAAAGATCCCAAAATTACAGTCTCTTTAAAATCTGATCAAGATGCTAAAATGAAACTAATTTCTGAAATTCATACTGAATTAAGAAAGGCTCAGGCACTTAAATTGAGTTATTCTGCGCTAACAGAAGCTAATTAATGATTAGAAAAGATCCCTTATTAGTTTCTTACCCCATAAGAATTAGAGAAATAACTATATTTATAATATTGTTTCTGAGTTTTATCTTTTATTTATTTCCTAGATTTTTAGAAGAAGGAAAAGTAACAGAATATTCTATAGTTGAGGAGATTGAAACCTTTGATATCCCTCAAACACAGCAAATTAAGTTACCAGAACCTCCTCCTAGGCCCTCTATTCCAATTGCTTCTGATGATGAGTTCTTAGATGAAGATATTACTATTGAGGAAACTGATTTCGATGATTTTGATGATTGGGATGCACCGCCACCTCCCCCTTCTTCAGGACCCAAAGTTCAATTTATTGCTTACGATAAACCTCCGCAACCAAGAACACCAATAAGACCAATTTATCCTGAAATTGCCAGAGAGGCCGGAATTGAAGGAACTGTTCAAGTTCAATTTTATGTTTATAAAAGTGGATATGTTGCTCAATCAGCAGATTCAATTTGGACCTTAAGAGGAATTCCGAACACAGGCTTAGATGAAGCAGCTATAAATGCTATAAAGAAAACCAGGTGGAAGCCTGCGAAACAAAGAGATAAAAAAGTCGGGGTGTGGATTGCTGTTCCTATTAACTTTAAGTTAACGTCTGGCTAAATCTATCTTATTTGTCGCATATTTATAGATTAGCCTTAATGTACTCTTGATTCATTTTCTCAATATTAGTAATTGATATTTCTTTAGGACATTGTGCCTCACAATTTCCTGTATTAGTACAGTGCCCGAAGCCCTCTTCTTCCATCTGATTAATCATATTTATAACTCTTGATTTTCTCTCTGGGTTTCCTTGTGGTAAAATAGCAAGCTGGGCTATTTTAGCTGATACAAATAAAGATGCAGATGCATTTTTACAACTTGCTACACATGCTCCACATCCTATACATGCTGCAGCATCGAATGCCAATTTAGCATCTTTTTGAGGAATTGGAATTGCNTTACCATCCGGTGCGCTTCCTGTATTTACCGATACGTACCCACCTGATTGNATGATTCTNTCAAAAGAACTCCTATCAACTACAAGATCTTTTATNATAGGAAATGGNTTTGCTCTCCAAGGTTCAACATAAACTTCATCTCCATCTCTAAAATTGAATAAATGTAACTGACAAGCNGTTGTTGCNTTTTGGGGTCCNTGTGGCTCACCNTTTATCATCATAGAACAACTACCACAAATACCTTCTCTACAATCATGTTCGAATGAGACAGGATTNTTTCCTTCTTTAATTAATTTTTCATTCAATACATCAAGCATTTCTAAGAACGACATATGTGAATTCAAATCATTCAAAGTGTATTTTACAAATTTTCCGGAATCTTCATTTGAACTTTGTCTCCAAATATTAACATTTAATTTTATTCTTTTCATTATTTATAGCTTCTTTGTGTTAATTTAATATTTTCATAATTTAGNTGTTCTTTATTCAACTTAGGGTCGTCATCCCCATTATATTCCCAAGCTGAAACAAAAGTGAATTCATCATCATTNCTTAATGCTTCTCCTTCTTCACTTTGATGCTCTTCTCTAAAATGACCACCGCANGATTCTTCTCTACTTAGNGCATCATTTATCATTACTTCCCCTAAACCAATAAAATCTTCAACTCTCCAAGCTTTTTCCANTTCAAGATTTAATTCNTTTGATTTTCCNGGAACTATAATTTGCTCTTTATATTCTNTTTTNAGATTTTTTATTTCTTCAAGTGCTTTTAATAATCCTTCTTTACTTCTAGCCATTCCACAATAATTCCACATGATATCACCAAGTTTTTTGTGAAGACTTTCNATAGTACTTGTACCTTTNTTTGTCAAAAAATTACTTAAATTTTGTTTTACGNTTTTTTCTGATTTAACAAATGCTTCATGATTAATATCTATTTTTTTGGAATTAATCTCATTTGAAAGATACGGTCCAATTGTNTAGGGTAANACAAAATAACCATCAGCCAATCCTTGCATTAATGCTGATGCACCAAGTCTGTTTGCTCCATGGTCTGAAAAATTACATTCTCCAATTGCAAAAAGGCCAGGAATTGTAGTCATTAAATTATAATCTACCCATAATCCNCCCATTGTATAATGAACTGCTGGATAAATTTTCATTGGCGTTTTATATGGATCATCATCCGTAATTTTATTATACATGTCGAATAAATTACCGTACTTTGCTCTTACAGTATCTTCTCCAAACTCCTTAATAGCATCTCTAAAATCTAAGTATACCGCTTGTCCNGTTTCTCCTATACCATATCCAGCGTCACATCTTTCTTTNGCAGCACGAGAAGCTATGTCTCTGGGTACTAAATTTCCAAANGCTGGGTATCGCCTTTCTAAATANTAATCTCTTTCATCTTCTGGTATTTCATTAGGATTTCTATTATCATTTTTTTTNTTTGGTACCCATATTCTTCCATCATTTCTTAATGATTCTGACATAAGCGTTAATTTAGATTGGTACTTGCCTGATACTGGTATACACGTAGGGTGAATTTGTGTAAAACAAGGNTTTGCTATTGCAGCACCTTTTTTATANGCTTTCCATATTGCNGTNGTATTACTACCCATGGCATTAGTTGACAAATAATAAACATTACCATAGCCACCAGTTGCCAAAACAACAGCGTTTGCAGCNAATCTTTCTATTTTACCATTTACAAGGTTTCTAGTGATTATTCCCTTTGCTTTTCCATCAACAACTACCAAATCAAGCATTTCATGTTTATTGTACATTTTGACTTGACCTTTAGAAATTTGCCTGCTTAAGGCACTNTATGCTCCCAACAATAATTGCTGNCCCGTTTGACCTCTTGCATAAAATGTACGNGANACCTGNACACCCCCAAAAGATCTATTATCTAGTGTTCCGCCATANTCTCTAGCAAAAGGCACTCCCTGTGCNACACATTGATCAATGATATTTCCACTTACCTCTGCAAGNCTGTAGACATTTGCCTCNCTAGATCTATAATCNCCCCCTTTAATNGTATCATAAAATAATCTNTAAATACTATCACCNTCNTTTTGATAGTTTTTAGCAGCATTTATNCCACCNTGNGCAGCAATTGAATGNGCTCTTCTTGGGCTATCCTGAAAACAAAAACTNTTTATATTATATCCCATTTCTGCCAGNGATGCTGCAGCGGATGCTCCAGCTAAACCTGTACCCACTATTATAATATCTAATTTTTTNTTNTTTGCTGGACTCACNAATGGTAANGTTGATCTNTACTTTGTCCATTTAGTTTCTAAGCTTCCTTCTGGAATATTTGATTTNAAATTCATAATAACCCCTTTATAATACCAAACCAAGCAGAAATAACAAAAAATCCAAAAGGCACTATAAACCAAAANAATATTGCNACCTTATTTATAATATTTTTTGTCCTANCATTACTAANNCCAAATGTTTTNAATGAAGATTCAAAACCATGTTTTAAATGCATACCTATAAAAACAGAAGCTGCCATATAAAGCACTGCAATTAAAGGATTGCCAAANCCTACTANATTATTTTTTGTTACTATATCATTAAGTNNATNNNNTNATCATCTACACTTTGAAAAATTCTCCAAAACGTTCCCAAGTGTACAATTAAAAACAATAAAATAGTTACACCACTAATAAGCATAGTTTTAGATGAAATTGTGCTTCTATCCTTGACTTTTGACTTATAATCTGATGGCCTGGAAGATTTACTTTTGTAAGATAAGAAAAATGCATTGTAAATATGTGTTACTAAAATTATTAATAGTAATACTTCCAATACTCTAATTAAAGGTTTAATATATTCTAAACTACTAACAAGCGCGTTGAATGAATCAGGCCCAAGAAATAATGTTAAATTATTTAATAAATGGACTAATAAAAAGAAGCAAAAAAGAATTCCAGTCAATGCCATTAATAATTTTTTACCTATAGTTGTCTGAAGAAAGCTTAATCTTTTCATATCTAAACTCTATCTTATAATAATGTTTTTTGCGCGAAACGCGCGATTTCTTTTATAATACGCACTAAATTACAATTTGTTGCAATCTAAATTAAAACGGGATATCATCTTCTGAAAATGGCTCAACAGACTCAATGCTATCTGATGCAATGTTGTTTTGTGTGTTTGAATTTTCTGTAAAACCACTTTGCTGATTATTAATTTCTTGAGGGGGTAAAACTTCATTTCCATATTCATTTATTGCCAGCTGAGAAAGTTCATCTTTTAATTCTTTCTCTGCAAAAACAGTATCGTAATATTCATCATCTTGGCCTTTCTGGCTAGGGAAACCAACAAAAAGTCCGTTTATTCCTTCAATTATTTTAAATCCTTTAACAACAAAACCTTCTTCGGTTCTTATATCAAAAAAAGCCCTTATTTTTCCCCATGATCCTTTATTTATTCTTTCTATTTTCATAATTATTCTCTCCTTCTATAGTACAATTTAATAGTATTAGTGATTGTAGAACAAATATTGATTATTTTTTTACTTCTAAAGTTTCTCTTAGTTTTTCCCCTAGAGCATTGAAAAAAATTATTATTATTGCAAGTATTAGGCTTGGTATCATAAATAAATTGGGTGAGCTTAATATAAAATCTTTTCCTTCATTAATCATTCTTCCTAGACTTGGAGTTGGTGGTTGAACACCTAAACCCAAAAAAGACAACCCTGCCTCAAACATCATTGCACTTGATATGTTTAATGTAAAGATTATTATTAATGGTGACAAACAATTCAGAAAAACATGATAAATTAATATCCTTAAATCAGAGTATCCCATTGCCTGTGCTGCTACTATATATTCCTCTGAACGAACTTTTAAAACCTGCCCTCTTACCATCCTTGTGATTGGCGGCCAAGATGCAAGCCCAATAACCAATATAGTTAAATTTATTGTTGGTTCCAAAATAGATATTAATGCTATTAATATNAAAAGNGTTGGAAAGCTTTGTACAATTTCTACNAATCTCATAATTATAGCATCAAAACTTTTGAAATAACCTGATATGAGACCAAGAAAAGTTCCTATGGATGCNGAAATTNTACTAGCAANAAAACCTATAAANAGNGATATACTTGTTGCTCNAACATTTCGTGCAACCAAATCTCTTCCAAATTGATCAGTTCCTAATAAATGATTTTCGGAAAANATNGGCATTAATACATTGTTTAAATTTATATCATTATAATNATCAAATATTAAAGAAAANANGNCTGTTNTNNATNNAATAATCAATAAAATAAAAACAAATNNCAATTGATTATTTTTCAATTAATATTTCTCTTATTTTAGGATTTNCAAAACAATATAGTATATCTACAAGAACATTNGTTANAACAAAAACTAAAGACATAAACAAAACAGTTGCTTGAATTGCAGGAAAATCTCTTTGTAAAATTGAATCTACAAGATAACGTCCAATNCCAGGCCAACCAAAAATNGATTCAGTAAGAACAGCTCCNGTTAGATAACTNCTAAAATCNATACCAACTATCGTTANTATAGGAATTAATAANTTTTTTAAAACATGTTTATTTATAATAACGTGCTTTTTTAGTCCCTTCGACTTTGCTGTTCTTATATAGTCTTCATTTATAATTTCAATAAAACTATCTCGAGTTATTCTAATAAATAATGACAAAGANCTTAANCCTAAAACAATACAAGGNAGTATAAAATATTGAATTCCNTCATACCCTGANGGAGGNAAAACTTTTAANTGAATACTAAATATATATATAAAAATTAATGCTACAGAAAATACTGGACTAGAGATTCCAATAATTGATAAAAAAACAATTAATCTATCTATTTTATTTTTATAGTTTATCCCCGATATTATACCAAAAAAAACTCCAAAAANAATAGCAAACATCATTGAAAAAAAAGNCAATTTAAATGTAAAAAATATTTTTTGACTAATAATCTTATAAATTTCTTGTCCTGATATATATGATTGACCAAAATCTAGTCTAAATATTTTTGACANATACAGAAAATACTGTTCTACAATTGTTTTATCTAAATTAAGCTCTTTTCTNATTTGTTGTACAGTTTCTTCTTTATAATTTTCTCCAACCATACTAAGAACAGGATCTCCAGGTGCAATATAAACCAATAGAAAAGATACAGATATAACTCCTAATANAATTGGAAATGCTTTAAAAANTCTAAAAATTATGTACTTAATCATTTTTCTTTACTTTTAAATATTTTTCAGCATTATACATAACTTTTGGTTTCCAATCTTTCAATTTAGGATTAACAATNAACGGTGTTTGTGTGTGCCACAAAAAAATCCAGGGAGCGTCATCTACAATAATATTATTTGCTTCTAAAATATTTTTNTNCCTTTTGATATTATCATTTNCTTTTTTANTTCTGTCTATNAATCTATCAACATTTTTATTTTCATATCTATTCCATCTNATTTTTGAAATATTTGAAAAAAAAAGAGGTTCGATAAAATTTTCTGCATCTGGATAATCAGCATGCCANGACCTGTAATACATATCAGNTTCGCCATTGCGAATTGCTTGTGTAAAAGTATTCCAATCTCGTTTAATTATTTTAACTGATATATTAATTTTCTCTAATTGTGATTGAATGATTTCAGTTATTAAAGAGTTTTTTTGTGATTTNCTNTGCCACAATTCAACTTCTATTTTTTGTTTAATATTTACTTCTTTTAAAAGTTGATTTGCTTTATCAATATTATAATTATAAACATGATTTGTTTTAAATGACATAAGTTTTGGAGGTATGGGACCTTTTGATTCTATTGCATTTCCGTTTAATATTTTTTNTATTATTTCTTTTTTATTTATTGCATAATTAACTGCTTGTCTTATTTTTTTGTTGTTAAAAGGATACCTTTCACAATTNAATCCAATGTAGTANGTATTTAATTCATTTTGATAATATATGTGTTCATTGAATTCTTTCTTTTTTTTCCAATGCTGATATTCATTTTTAGGTATCTCCATTATATCTAAAAAGCCAGAAATATATTTAGCAATTCTAGTAAAAGTTTCTGGAATTATGCTAATTTGAATTNTGCTTAATAAAGGCTCTCCGTTAAAATAGTTTTTGTTTTTATGAAAAAGCATATGTCCATCAAATATTCTTTCAGTTAAAAACCACGGTCCTGATCCAATTAANTTTTTGCCCNCGTNTNCTGAAACAATCGATGTTGGTGGCATTGCTAAAAAATTTATGAATGAATTTTGTGATTGTATNAACTTAATAACAATTGTTGAATCATCTNGCGCAGCAAAACCTTCAATATTTTTTTTCNTTCCTTGCTTGTACTCTTTTGCACCTACAACATTTTCAAATATCCAAAAAAATGGTGATATTGAACTAGGCTCGATAATTCTCAANAAAGATTTGACNACGTCTTCTGATTTTACTTTTTTGCCATCATTAAAATAAACTTTAGTGTTTAGTTTAAATGTATATTTTTTTCCATTATTTGATATATCCCACTTTTTAGCAATTCCNGGAATAATTTCTACTGAATCTCCATAATGAACTAAATTATCATATAACAAAGCACATATTTGACCCGATCTTACATCTGTTGCNAATATGGGNTCTAAGCTTCGAGGNTCACCGGGTAAAACTAAATTCAATTGATCGTTTAAAGGCTGAATCTTACATCCAAGAANNATTNTTANACTTANTAGAAATTTTTTCATAATATAAAATTAATGTCCTATTAAAACTGNTTTAGAAAGTATTTTGAAAAACTTATTAGCTTTTGTAACATCTAGTAACATAATTTTNAAGNTATTATATTAAAACATTTATAATTTAAGATAAAAAAAAAGNGGGGTTATAATGAAAATAAAAATTTTACTAATAATTTCATTGTTTNTTGGNAATNNCATTTTCTCAAATACANACGATCAANTAAANGAAGTAAATCAACAAGCTTTTAGAAAGATGCTTCAAAAAGTGTATTCTGAAACAATTAAACATAAAGAAGCCCTCAAATCTATTTCTATAAACAGGGAAGAATTAATTGCTAATCTTTCATCGACTGCGCCTACTTCGCCATTTATTGTACATGGTGATTTAGGTGATACATTAATACTTGCTAACCCTGAAGCCAATTTATATTCATCATCAGATAATCAACAAAGTTGGACATCTAGTGCCTTTTACCCGCTAAACTCCTTTGATTATGAAAATACTTGGGAAAGCACTACAACGTCTATAAATGGAAACAATGTTAATTGGTACGTTGAAGGATTGGTCGATTCTGAAATTTTAGGTACTGATTTAGGAAGAGTTTATGTTGCTCAGTCTCCAGAATATGATGGTACAAGCTTTAGCCCTTCGTCAAATTATTTTCAAGATCTTGTTGAAGAAGAATCAGGTGATGCTCCCTCAAATCAAGACATTACAAATATTTATGCTACTTTTCAATGTGACAGTATTTGCGATGGTTTTGTAGATAGAATTTATACAAAAATGACTTTATCAAGCGGTTGTTGTACAACAGGAGGTCTTTTTGGTCCTTGGTATTTGTACAGTGTTGGGTTTTTTAATCCTGATTCTGATGCAGATTTTGTCTATGCTCTTGCATATGGTGATGGTGGTTTTGGACAATTAACACCTGGATTATTAAAAATTAGCGGAGATGTAACTACAGGCGATATAGGTGGATTTGAATACATATCTACAAATATTAATTATCAAATAAGTGGTAATGATTTATTTTTAAGTACTTTAGTTGAAAACTTCATTGATGATCCAGATTTTGGAGCTTGGCCTAATTCTTTAGGTGGTGGTTTAGCTTATGTAGGTGTAACTGTTGAAGCTGGTCTTGATGGGTTTGATATTGCTGCTAATGTTTTAGATCAAACCAATCCTGGAATTCATCTTTTGTCTTCGCAAAGTCAAACTGGAAATAATTTAATAACATTGTCCAATGCAGCGTATAATGATGAAAATAAAATATTAACAGTAGATTACGTTGATTTAGATGGAAATTTTCCTTGGTTTAAATCAGCTCAAATTTGCTACCCAGATGGAGGTGAATGTTTTTTAAATCTTGATATGACCTCACCAAATCATACTTATTTAGATGGATGCACGTTCTATTCTTCTTTTTCTGATCAAGAAATTCAATCAGGAAATTATGAAGCGAAATTTTGGTTTATTGATTCCACAACTGATGAATATCCATTGCCGCAACTTTCAATTCCAATTACTGTTTCTGGTGGAATTGTAGGNGATATAAATGGTGATGATGTTGTTAACGTATTAGATGTTGTTAGCTTAGTTAATATGGTTTTAGACACTGAAANANCAAATGNCNCAGGNGATATTAATAGTGATGGNANAGTAAACGTTTTAGATATCGTGTTGCTTGTTAATATTATTTTAAATCCCTAATNTTTTCTCTCTAAAATAAAAAACCCCAGGTTTNTCTGGGGTTTTTTATTTTAACAAGTTTTATTAAATCATTTCGCCACCAACNAAGTCTTCAATAGTTATTTTTCCTTCCTTTTCCATTTGNTTNGCTATATCGAGTACTTTTTTCTTTGCTCCATCTACTTCTGCTTTNGGTCTTGGTGTCGTTATAGGCTCGACCATTTTTTGTTTTTTNGGTGGCAATGTTTCAATTACCATATTCAATTTGTCTTCTTGACCTTTAAAAGCTAATGGNATATCATCTACTTCTACTGCATTAAANAGCTCTCTCATNTTTTCTTTTGGNAGTCCTAACAAATCNTCAAAAGTATAAAAATACTTTCTTATATCTTCATAGAGCTTTGGATCTTCTTGTTCAATTTGTTCTANATATAGNTTTGCATCGTCTTCAGACATCTGGCCTAATATTTTNGCCATACTTTCGCCACCTCCTCTTGAAAATTCTTTTGTTTCGGGNATGAAAGCAACTTTTTTTTCTAAATCCTTTGCNACGTTCAAAACAGCCTCTAAAGGAATNTCTGTNAAACTCCCTATAGCCCTAACAACTAATTTTTTTGTTTCTAAATCCAATCTATTTAAAAAATTTCCTTTNTGATCATCGTTTAATTGCTCCATTGCAAGAGCAGCAATTTTTGGCTTTTCTTTTGATAATAAGTAAAATATTTGTTCNTCTGATAAGCCTTTAAGAAAATCAAACATATCTTTTGATTCATCAGNATTNTCCTGATTATCATATTTATCAGATATCATTTTAAAATAATATTCTTCAAGAACTTCTTTTCTNAGCAANGGATCAATAACNCCCATTTCTTTTGATCTGAGTCTAATTTTTATTATTTGATCTTCTTTAATATCTTTAAACAAAGTTAAAGCTAACGGTTCNCCNANTACNCTAAAAAGTATAGCTGCCTTGTCAAGGCCTGGCAATGATTTAAAATCAGTCATTAATCTTTACCCCTCTTTTTCTGATTCATCTTGATTGTTTTCTTCTGGTTCATCTAACCAGTCTTCAATTATCTTAGTTGCTGCCTCTTTTTGTCCAACACTCATACTTACAGCTGATTGTCTTAAAGATTTAACCTCAGATCTAACAACATCTGTGTTTTCATTAATTGTTGAACTTGNTTGTTTAATTGGATCTTCAATTTGTTTTTTTTCAACAATTTNTTTTTTTTCAACAATTTCTTTATCGGATTCTCCATCATTTCCATTGCTCTTTTGTTTATCNTTTGGCTTTAAATAAACAGGTTTTGGTTTTTGTTTAATTGCGAAAAACATACCTACAAAACCGCAAACCAATATTAATATAATGATAATCCACATCCANCTTGAAGAGTTGTTGTTTTGATATGGAGGTCTTGGTGCATAGTCCNTTCCAGCATTTCCTCCAGCGCCACCTGCACCTCCTGCACCNCCTGCNCCCCCAGTTTNTNCATTTCCGCCTTTCATTTTCATCATTTCCATCATTACTTGAAATTGTTTTTCTTGAAAATCTTGTCCCTGTTGATAGTAAGCTAATCTAGTCTGTTCTGTTTTGTCTTCTAATACAATTAACAATGAATCTCTTTTTCGTTGTAATNCTCTATCTTTTCTTTCAAAAAATGCTAATTTNGTNGAATCTTCNTGTCTGTTTTGTNTTCTCAANTCTTCATATAAGTTTTCGATAGATTTTAATTCTTTTTCTAAATTTTTAGTTTCTTTGGANATCCTTTCAGCNTCTTCTCTTTCTCTATCATCTCGCATTTGTTCAATTAAAATTTCATATTCCTTTAAAACATTTTCAGATGTTTCTATNTCATCTTGTTGTGTAATATTTGTTGAAGAATTTCCCATTCCTGAGTCTAGTACATTAAACGAAATACANCTACATTGATCACAACTGTTTAATGACGTNATNTATAGACTTTCACACAATATTTCTTTTATTTGTGTTTGTTTTATTGTTGCTGAAGGATCAAGATAGATTGAAACTTTAAGNTCATCTATCTGCATTTCGTCNGAAAAATCTAAACTTTCATCACTATCCTGTTCAGATACNACAACATCGTTATTNGTTTCAACTTTTTCNGCAACAGTCTCTTGCTGTTGTTCTTCAACAACATCATTTCCAAACAANTCAAANAAATCTTCTTCNTTACTAACTACAGAGGTTTCATCTTNTTGNTGTTTCTTTTCTTCAATTGTGGGAGTAGATGTTTTGCGCTCTAGTTTTTGTGCATCTTTTAACTGTTGACTTCCTGTTGCAACTGTTCCNTCNGATAAAGAAATATCTACGTTTACTAAAAATTGATCTTTTTGTAAAATTCTATTAATTAAAATTTCAAATTTTTCTCTATAATAATTTTCTAATGTTATCTTCTGCGTTAACATTTCNACACTCGATGNAAAAATAAGCGNGAACATTAAAAATAAAATTGGTTTTAATTTATTATACATTTTTTACTCCTAATTTAATAGAATTGCTATTGCTTTCCATAAATGATTTTAATTCTTCTATTTTTTGATTTTAATTCTTCTGATGTNTTATATNCATTTATTATATCNTNATTAACGTTTCCTAATCTCCTNTCNTCATAGCTTAAATCAGCTGGCCATTGATCTGCATAGCCTGCAGCAAATAATCTNCCTGAAATNCTTCCATCTTTATANATTTCNTCAATCTTGCCATTCCTTGCCATTTTTATNCTTTTTTCTATAATTTTATTTACTACTTTNGATGCTCTNGCAGATGACAACTCCCAATTNGTTGGATACTTATTTGCAAGACTTCCNCTTATTTTTTGATTATCAGAGTGTCCTTCAATANTNATATNNCGTAAATCTTTTGTATTGTTGAATAGTTTAGGAATCATATTATCTAAAAGATTTTCCATTTTTTGATTCAATTCAACNCTTCCTTCTTGAAANGATACATTTCCTTTCAATTCTATTGCNACTCCTCTTGGGTCCCAAGAAATTGTTGCGTCATCTTCCATNTTTTCTTGTTGAATAATNTGATATAATTCCTCTTTAATTTCAGCTAATGAGCTTACTGGTTTTTCGTTTGTTTGCCCTGTTGCTTCATGCATTGCATCGCCCATCTCAGCCATTTTCACGGGNTCCAATGTAGACATTGAAAATAGCAATACAAAAAAACATAAAATTAGTGTCATCATGTCACCATATGTCATTAACCATCCAGAATCATTTTCTGTTATCTCTGTTTTTTGTGGTTTCATTATGTTATTTTTTTCTTTCTCTAGGTGGNAAAAATGAATTTAGATGTTCTCTCACAATTATAGGGTGTCTTTTTTCATAAATCATTTTTATACCNTCTATGATTATTGCAGACTCTAAAGANCTNGCNGTATTTCTTGATTTTATTTTTTCAGAAAACGGTATGAATATTAAATTAGCTAAAACCGCACCATAAAAAGTAGTAATTAATGCAATACCCATTGCACCCCCCAATGTTGATGCTGCATCTGATCCTGAACCCTGATTGCCCATACCAAATAACATAAAAACCAACCCTATTAATGTTCCAACAAGGCCAAATGCTGGCGCGAAAACGCCCATTTTGCTCATTAAATTAGATTCCTGTATTTCTCGCTCGCTTCTGTAGTATTCTCGTTTTTCTAGCAGTTCTACAATTTCTTTTATTTCAAGATCGTCAATTATAAATTGAATTCCATCTTTTAAAAAGAAATTTTTAATATTATCAATACTTTTTACCAGTTGTCCTTCTTTTTTTCTATATTCACTTGCTATTTGAACCATATCTTCAACTAATTGAGGAAGCATATATCTAGGCTTTTTAAAAACCATGCTTATTAGCCCCAATATTCTTACAACTTCTTGCATTGGAAACGCTACTGCCGTTGCAGCTATTGTTCCACCTAAAACAATAAAAATACTATTTAATGACCAAAAGTTTGTGATAGGGACTGCATTTTCTATTGATCCTCCATACATTCCAACCCCAATCAATAAAACTCCAGATATTAATCCAATTATTGTTCCAAAATCCATATCTTTATAATCCCCCTGGATTATTTAAGTTTGTTGCAGATTCTAATCTTTTATCTCTAACTGCTTCAAGAACTTTTCTAACTTCATCATATTCTGGGTCTAATTTTAAGGCTAAATTCCAATTTATTATAGCCTTTTGCTGTTCTCCTAGTTTAAAATATATAGCTCCTCGTCTAGCATATGCTGCTGCTAAGTCTGGGTTAACTAGAATTGCCTGTTCTATTTCTTGNAATGCNGCNANATANTCNGCNTCATAATANTATCTTAATGATCNNGANAGATGNCNCATNGTTTTNTTNAAATTNGANTTNNAAANTTGTTTTGTTAAATGCATAGTTCTGGTAGAATCAATTANTTCTNTGAGNTGTTGATCCATTTGGGAATTATGTTCCGATAAGTTTTTTATCTGAAATTTGCTATATCTTATAGAATCCCTTANTTGCTCAATCAAATCNTTNGAAGGCAGNTCTTTNATGTNNTTCTTGTTTTCCNCATTGTCAACATTAATAGTTTTAAAAGTTGGNCTNGTTCCATTAAATCCTCCTGGTATTGACATTGAAAAACCTATTGATANTGATGGGTCGTCAACTGCTAACTCTCTAGCTTCTAATGGATCNCTTTGAATNCCAAANTCNCCCAATTTTTCTATGTGATTGGCAGCTAATAGTATTCGATAATTGTCTGTAATTGGNATTTTTAATCCCACATTTAAGCCNCCATCATATTCTGCCATGAAATCAACTCCNCCTTGTTCTTTCATATATGGAGTACTTAATAAAAACCCTAAAAAGATTCCTTGACCTACAGCTTGACTTGCTTTTATTTCNTCTTTTATAATTCCTGTGTCTTTTGATATTTTCCCTGTTCCAAANCCTAAATATGATCCAAGTGAATATTCATCAATTTTTCTATTGCTGGCAAANACAGCATAAAAACTCATAGANTTTTGATCAATTTTTTCACCTTTTTTAAACAAAATGTCTTGAAGCCCTATGTCAATACTNATATCATCTTTTGTATAAACNTTGTATTGAAANTGGAGGCCCGTCTCNCTAATAGATTCAAAGAGGTCTTCTTGTGCAAATTGANTATCAACTTCTTTATCAANTTCATTAATATANGCTGATGTGTCNGCATAAGTTACAGATGATATACCAAATTGTAATTTCGGGCTAAAATANGTATTTAAAAAAATTCCTGAACCNTGATTTCTTGGTGAAAAATTGTATATTTGTGTTGANCCTCCAACGGTGAATANTTTTGTTATGGGCTNAGTNGATCCCGTAGGAATTTTTATCATCGATCCTNGCCTTGTAAANGCTANTCGTGAATTACAAAATATNAAACCAAAGCTAAATATTAAAATAATTAAAAACTTATATTGTTTATTTTTCATTTTTGTTAGATAATATTCTTTTTTGTATTTGTGCACTTTCATAANACTCACTATTTGGNTAATCCGATGCNAGTTCAATAAAAACGTTTAGAGCTTCCTGTTTTTTNCCNAGTTGTTTTAGNATCATNCCTTTCAATAAAAGAGCATCNTCAGAAAGACTNTTTCTTTCATTTNATAGAATTGANGATAAAATTTNTTCAGATTTTTTATATTCCCCTAAATTAAANTAAGCATTTGCTTTTAAGTAATCTATCTTATCTTTATCNATTTTATTTATCTCNGAANTGTTTATTGTATTCAAATATTTAATTGCATCTTTGTACTTGCCGAGTTGATAAGAATTTAANCCCNCTTTAGNTTGATTTGCTTTATTTTCTGTNTGATTAAAAATTAATGTTGGTGTTTCATCATTNATCTCTAGTTTTTGATTTATCAAATCGCTTTCTTTATCAATAACACTTTTACTTATGTTTAATTTATTAGACAATCCNTTTATTTCAATATAAAGATCATTGTCNTTTTTTTCTTTTAATTCTACTGATTCTTTAAGCTTCTNTTTATCATTCTTTTTTATTTTTACACCCAAATCCCATANATTTTGATCGTTGGAAAAAACTAATGAAACTATTANGAATAATTTAGCTGNTTTTTTATACAAGTTTAAAACTCTTCCCAATTTAGACNGTATGAATATCCNATNAAATAGCCAAANGAATTTGGTATAATTAACTCAAATTGCGCNGNTGCTCCTGGAAGCACGCTNGAATCAGTTACNATTCCNGTTTCGAATTCATGTGTGCTGCCTTGAACAAAAGCAGTAAGTGTTTCTGTCTCTCCCTGCCAATCTTTTCGAAAAATAAANTTAATTTTAACAAAATCAGANCTTCTGTTNCCTATGTTTTTTACCTCTCCTGTTAAAATTGTATTTCCTGTTTTATCTTTAAATTCATTTATATTTCCTAAAAGTATTACGTTTGCNCCATCTTTTCCCTGCTTATTTTTAATAAAATCAACTCCTGATAATTCATTNTTTTCCATATTGACTTCATCTAAAATTTGTTGATCTATTTTTTCAGCGGGAGTATCTGTTACATTTTCAACAATCCTNACAACNGTTTTTCTATTTATTGTCAAATATCCAATNAANGTTTCTGCTTTTATTACCTCTTTGTCTTGGTAAACAATTTTTCCAAANACTGTAGTTCCATTGTTTAATATTATTTCNTTATTATAAATAGATAATGGNTTTGTCCAAACCTCACTTTTTGCTTTTAATTCCCTAATNTCATTTTTGGCATGCTTTAANTCAGCTTTTAGCTTCTTCAACTCAAAACTGACNTCTTCAGCAATNTAAGAACCCATTACATCTTTGTTTANTTCGGTTTTTTCTNGGTCNTTTTTTTCTTTCTTTTTTAATTTAGATTTTTCTGAGACNTTTTCTTTTTTNTCTGTTTTGTCGACGGNAGNGCTCTTCTTTTTGTTAAAGAATGGCATTTGAGCNTTTAAGCCCCCATCAAGAACTAGCAATATAGATAGTNTTGTTATTATTTTATTTATGGATATCATTTATATACAATGTCTCCTCATATTTTGAGATAAATTGTTTATTTTATTCTACGCTTGAATATATTAGTAATAAAATGCAATACCAAGAAAAAATCCATTGAAAATATATCAATGATTTTTTACCAACACTATATNTTGTGGTNTGAAAAAANTTTAATACTATTAAAGACTAAAATCTTTGNTGTGGTTGTAAGTATTTTTCGTTATTAAATTTATATATGTTTGGATCATTATAGTTTAAATTATTGCNAATAATTTNAATCATAACTTTTTTNAAAATATTTCAATACAAAAATTAAATAAAANCTTTATCAATNATATGAANANAAAAATAACANTAAAAGATATTAAAAAATTAAAAAGTCTTCCTCATCCATTTGCTTGTATCACTGCNTATGATTTTTCTTCATCAAAAATTATAAATTCCTTAGATATTCCAATAATTTTNGTTGGCGATAGTGCTTCAATGGTAATGATGGGATATGATACAACAACNTCNATTTCAATGGAAGAAATGCTTGTTTTTGTTAAATCTGTTNCNCGAGGATCNAAAAANGCNCACGTAGTTGCNGATATGCCTTTTATGTCTTATCANAGCTCNGTTGAACTAGGCATTAAAAATGCTGGTCGCTTTGTAAAAGAAGGAAATGCTCAATCTGTTAAAATTGANGGTGGTNATTATGTTTGTGAACATATTCGCTCCATCGTAAACTTNGGNATTCCTGTTATGGGTCATGTTGGNCTTCTTCCTCAATCAATTAATCAACAATCAGGATATAATATTCAGGGCAAATCAAATANAGGTGCTGATAAAATTTTAAATGATGCTTTGTCAGTACAAGATGCTGGAGCATATTCAATNGTTCTNGAGGGTATTCCTTCAAAATTAGCAAAAAAAATTACAGATTTGCTTGATATACCAACTATTGGAATTGGNGCTGGACCNTTCTGCNATGGNCAAATACAGGTTTATCATGANGTATTAGGTCTTGACAATACCTTTTTGCCAAAACACGCAAAAAAATATTTTAACTTNTCTGAAAAAATTGAAACCTCTCTTAANAAATTTATTTACGAGGTAAAAGAAAAAACTTTTCCATCAAANAAAAATTTCAAATAATTTATTTTGAANAANAAATCTCCTATNATAATTAATACAATTTCAAGCTTTTTGCTTTGGAGAAAAAANGTTTCTGGATCTGTAGGNTTTGTGCCAACCATGGGNGGAATTCACAAAGGACATCTTTCATTAGTTAAAGAGTCTATTTCTCGTTGTGATTTGACTGTTGTTAGTATCTTTTTAAATCCATTACAGTTTGGAGAAAATGAGGATTTGAAGATATATCCAAGCAATATAAGTCAAGATTTAAAACAATTATGTAATTACAATATCTCCGTTGTTTTTGTTCCTCATGCTAAAGAGCTTTTTTCTACTAACTTTTCAATAAAAATAGTTGAAGGCCATTTATCCAAATGTTTGGAAGGACAAAAAAGACCTGATTTTTTTCCTGGCGTCTTAACAATTGTAACAAAATTATTTAATATTGTTTCTCCCTCCCACTCTTTTTTTGGCAAAAAAGATCCACAACAATTATTAATAATAAAAAAACTTTGTAAGGATTTTAATTATAATATTGAAATTATAGCTTGCTCAACCGTTAGAGAAAAAAATGGTTTAGCTATGAGCTCAAGGAATGAATATCTAACAAAAGGCGAAAGGGCTGATGCTTCTATTATATACAAATCTCTTCTAAAAGCTCAATTACTAATTAAGAGTGAAGTTTCATCAATTTCCAAAATTAAAAATGAAATGAAAACACTTTTGTTGTCCTGCCCAAATTTAAAGATTGATTATATTTCTTTTTCGTCCTGCTCTAACTTAGTTGAATATAATAAAACTATTAAAAAAAACTCTCTAGTAAGTATTGCAGTTTTCATAGGAAAAACTCGTTTAATTGATAGTTTTTTTTATCCAGATATATAGTATTTTTTTTTAAAAACCTTTTCTAGTTTTGGATATGAGTTTACTATTTCAATATTTTCATTCAAACTTTTTATTTCCGCTTCTTTCATTGTAGTAGTAATTCCAACAACTATAGACTTTGTCTTCAATGCAGATAATAAACCAGTTTTTGAATCTTCAATAATCATTGTATTATTAGATTTTAGTTTTAACTTTTTCATTGCTTGCAAATATGGATCTGGGTTGGGTTTTGGTTTTTTCGCTTCTGATACTGTTATGGTATAATTGAAATATTTATCAATGTTAACTATTGATTGAATTTTTTGATATGATTCTCTTGTAGTGTTTGTTACGAGCGCTTTCTTAATATTTCTTTTTTTAATCACATTTTTATAAAAACTTTTAAACCCTTCAATATATTCTAAATCCGTTTCCATAAGTTTATATAAATGATTTCTTATTTTTTTTCTTATTAAATCAACGTCGTCTGTAATATTAAACTTTTCAATAAATTGTGGGTAAAAGTCTTTATAAGACAGGCCTTTAAAAACATATAATTCCTCTGAATTAACAATTATTTTTTTCTCTCTTAAATACTTTTTTTGTGCTTTTTCAAACAATCCTTCTGATGATAGCACGGTTCCATCCATGTCAAACAAAATTCCTTTAATTTGGTACATAATTTATTGTTTTTAAATAATTTCTAATTTTATGTCAATATTTGGCACACTGTGAGTTATCTCTCCCATTGAAATTGCATCTACTCCAGATTTTAAATAGCGATGCAATGATTGTTCTGTTATTCCTCCGGATGCTTCAACAAAAATTTTTTTGTTTTTTTGTTTTATAAGTTGAACTGCTTTTTTAATCTCCTCTGATCTCATATTGTCCAATAAAAAACCATCAACGCTACATTTTAATCCTTCTTCAATTTGGTCATAGTAATCAACTTCTAATTCTATCTTAAATTGTTTTTCTTTCCTTCTTATTTTATCAATTGCTTTTTTAATTCCTCCTGCCGCTTTTATATGATTATCTTTTATCATTATTCCAGACGATAAATCCAATCGATGATTCCACCCTCCCCCTATTTTGACAGCATATTTTTCAAAAAGCCTTATTCCAGGCGTTGTTTTTCTTGTATCCAATATTTTGATGTTATGTTTTTTTGCTTTTTGTGCTACTCGATGAGTTTTTGTTGATATTGAAGAAAGTCTTTGGATTAAATTTAGCATTACTCTTTCTTTCTTGAGAATTTCCGTTGCTGGTCCTGAAACAATGCCAATTATTTGATTTTCTCTATGATTTTTTCCATCTTCTGATATTTTTTTTATTACACAACTTTTATCAAACGTATTCATCACAATATTTTTTCCACAGAAAATTAATTGTTCTCCTGCTTGTATTTGTGCCTCAACTATTTCATTTCCATTATAAATGTTGTCTGTTGTAATATCTCGTCTGGGAATATCTTCTTTTAAGAATTCTTTTATTTTACTTTTTATATATTTTTTTGGGATGTTGTCTATTTGTTCATAATTCATATTTATTTTATTCCTAACACTACCAATGTACTTTCTTTCTTGTTGTTGGGTACTTGCCAATGCTTTACTTTTTCATAGCCTGCTGATTTTATTAAACCAATCCATTCTTTTATTGATTTTGTATTCATAAAAACTCCACACTCTTGAGGCCAATTTAAGCTTGGTTTGTTTTCCTTATAGTGATCTATTCCCATAATGAAAATTCCTTCATTTTTTTGCATATTTATAAACGCATGTTTAATAAAGTTTTCTGGGTTTTCTAAATAGTAAAGAACTTCCATTGAATGAATAAAGTCAAATTTTTCTTCATATTCATATTTTATTATATTTTCACAGAAATAATCTCCCTTTGGATCTTCTTTTTTTGCCTTTTGAATCATTTTTCTAGATCCATCTACTCCAATTATGTTGCCATAATTTAAAAATTTTTTCATTTTTTTAACCGCCCATCCATTACCACATCCAATATCAATTCCTAAATTTGCTTCTGGTTTATATGTTTTTAAAAGCTTTATCATAAATTCAACAGAATTATTGTGTCCTGTTTCCATCCCTTTATCTTTTCCTGTTTTTGCCCATTCATTGAAAAGCTCTATTGGGGTTGTTGCATAATCTTTTATTTTTTTCATAATTAAATTTATATATTTATTCTAATATTGAGGTATGATTAGAATTATTAATATCCTTATTTTTACATCTTCATTAATTTAATATTTTAACTTATGCATAAAAATACTTTTAGAAATATTGCAATTGTTGCTCACGTTGACCATGGAAAAACAACTTTGGTTGATGGAATGTTAAAACAAAGCGGCATTTTTAGTGAACACCAAACGGTGGAATCAAGAGTTATGGACTCTATGGACCTTGAAAAAGAGCGAGGCATAACTATTACTGCAAAAAATACAGCTGTTTTTTATAATAATATAAAAATTAATATAGTTGATACCCCAGGACACGCTGACTTTGGTGGTGAAGTTGAAAGAAGCTTAAGCTTAGTTGATGGTGTTTTGCTTTTGGTTGATTCAAGTGAGGGTCCTTTACCTCAAACTCGTTTTGTTTTAAAAAAAGCCTTAAAAAGGAATCTTCCTGTAATTTTAATCATCAATAAAATTGATCGTCCAGATTCAAGAGTTAATGAAGTTATAAATGAGGTCTATGATCTATTTATCGATTTAGGCGCTAATGATAAACAAATTGATTTTCCTATCATATATACTAACGCTAAAAAAGGCGTAGCTCATTTAGAAATAAATGACAAGTCTAAAAACCTTGAGCCTCTTTTCAATTTAATCATCAATAAATTCTCAGGCCCATTTGCAATTGACGACCATGTTCCTCAATTTTTAATCACTAACTTAGCGTATGATTCTTATGTTGGTCAAATTGCTGTTGGTCGACTTCAAAATGGTTCTTTAAAAGTTAACTCTCAATATTGTTTATGTTTTAAGGACGGGTATAAACATAATCAAAAACTTTCTGGTTGCTATACTTTTAAAGGTCTAAAAAGAGTGCCAGTTGATAGATTAGAAGCTGGTGATATTATTGGTATTGCTGGTGTTGAAAACATCAATATTGGCGATACAATTTCTTGCAATGAAAATCCATTGCCATTGCCAAGAATTGAAATTGATAAACCAACTGTCTCTATGAATTTTCATGTTAACAATGGTCCTTTTGCCGGAAAAGATGGTAAGTTTTTAACTTCTAGAAACCTAAATGACCGCTTTAATAAAGAATTATTAAGCAATGTTTCTTTAAAAATTAAACAATTGAATGATACAAATGTTTTTGAGGTTCGTGGTCGTGGTGAATTACAAATGGCTGTTTTAATAGAAACAATGCGACGAGAAGGCTTTGAATTTATGGTTTCTAAGCCAGAAGTTATTACAATTGTTGAAAATGATACTCTTTTAGAGCCTACTGAAAAAGTTTTCATAGATGTTGATGAAAACCAAGTTGGCGTTGTCACTGAGAAATTATCAAAGAGAAAGGGCAAAATGTTAAATCTTCAAAACAATGGTTTTGGCCGTGTGTCTCTAGAGTTTATAATTCCCTCAAGAGGAATGATTGGGTTTAGAAGTCAGTTTTTAACTGATACTAAAGGCTCGGGAATTATGAATTCTTTATTTAATTCTTACAAGCCTTGGTTTGGACCTATTCCACAAAGAACAAACGGTGTCATGGTTGCTGATAGACCTGGAAAAGTAACTGGTTATGCTAGTCTTGCTATGGAAGATCGTGGAGAACTTTTTTTAGATGTTGGAGAAGAAGTTTATGCAGGAATGGTTATTGGAGAAAGAAATAAAAAAGATGATTTAGAAATAAATATTACAAAAGAAAAGAAACTAACCAATATGAGATCTTCCACATCGGAAGCAACCGTTACATTAAAAGCTTCGAAAAATTTATCACTAGATCAATGCATAGAATTTATCGCTGAAGATGAGCTTATTGAAGTTACTCCTCAAAAAATCCGTTTAAGAAAAATGGTGCTTGACGTTAATAAAAGACTTTCTAAAAAACGTAAAGAAAAATTGAACAAAAAGTAATTTTTTTATTATTCTACGCTTAATAACTCCTTCCATTTTGTAGTATATCCTTGAGATAACCTCTGTTGTCTTTCAAATTTATGTTTTTTAGTTTCTTGTGTTCCTACTTTTATTGTTTCCTTTCCGTTTAAATAGTTTATTTTATCTATGGCCTTCATCAATTTTTTTCTTTTATTTCTATTTGTTTTATCAAAAAGATTCATTTGTATCCTTTGTTCTGATACAATTTCTCCTAATACAACCCCTGCTTTCTTATATTTATAGTTTGGTCTGTATATATCTTTTTTAAANTNTCTATNGTNTTTTTTACTATTTCAANACTATCATTNGTTGCNACATCAAAAATAATNCTTTTTGCATTNCNNTATCTTTTTTCTNTAAATCTATTTGTTTGTATNAAAACNGTTAATGTTTGTGCACATCCTNTTTGNTTTCTNANTTTTTCAGCACNTCTCATTGAATNTGNTATAATTTTNTCTTTTACNTTATTATATTCTTTTATNTCNTTAGAAAAACTTCTAGANGTACATATATTTTTTTTNANTTCGGGNTTTGNATTTATATANTATCTTTTTTTTCCTTTTAATTCNTCTTGCGTTTTTANCATNTTTATTGAAAATACTCTTTTTATAAATTTTGGNCTAGNATTTATNAAATCTANTGCTGTTTTTATTCCNTAATAATTTAATTTTGTTGNTGTTCGNTTTCCTATTCCCCAAATANTTGNAACATCTTTNGATTNTANTATNTNTTTAATNTCTTNTTNNGATTTTAGNNTATATANTCCTTCTTTTTCTTGTTTTGCNTTAGCATTTGCAATTTTTGCCAANGTTTTGGTTGGCCCNATTCCTATNGAAATAGGTATNCCNGTCCANTTTANNACNTTTTNTCTCAANTTTTTTACAAATTTTTCTTTTTCGNTTATTCCCTTTAAATTAAGAAATGCTTCNTCGATTGAATATATTTCTGTTTCTGGNGATTCTTCCATTAATATAGACATTACTCGATTAGACATNTCTCCATATANAGCAAAATTAGATGAAAACANTTCTACNTTATTTNTTTTTATAAATTCTTTTNTTTTAAAAACGGGTTCTCCCATTTGAAATCCCATTNTTTTTGCTTCATTGCTCCTNGCAATTATACATCCATCATTATTGGATAATACNAAAATAGGTTTATTTTTTAAAGCTGGATTAAAGACTCTTTCACANGAAGCATAAAAATTATTACAATCTGCTAGTGCTATCATTTGTTTTTATGAATCGTATATGTTACGACTCCCCAAATTTCAAACTCTGTTTCTTCATTTATTTNTATGTTTNAATATATTTTTGAATTACTCTCTGCTTTTAAAATTATTTTTGTTTTTTCTATAATGTATCTTTTAACTGTAAACTCCCCNTTAACATACGCTATTACAATATCTCTATTTTTTACCTCTTGTGATTTATCTACAACCAATAAATCTCCATCATATATACCTGCTTTTTCCATTGAATATCCGCTTGCTCTGACAAAATATGTTGCTGCAGGATGTTTTACTAAGTACTTATGTAAATTTAATTCTGTGTCAANATAATCATCTGCTGGAGAAGGAAACCCTGCTGATATTGTAGGTTCGTGTATNTATATTTTTTTTAAATTTTCTCCATNTACAGTAAAAAATTCTAACNTTTGTTCATTTTTTTTTGTGTTTTTTTGATTTTTCATTNCAATAAAAATAATAATAATTTTAAAAAAAATATATTCTTATATTTATAAACTATGAATNAAAAAAGTTTACAAGAAACATTTGCTCCAAAAGGACTTTGTTTTGGCTGTGGATGTTTAAATGATAAAGGTTTAAAAATAAAAAGCTTTATTAATAAAAATGAAATTGTTTGTGATTGGAAAGCTAGCAAATATCACGAGGCATTTCCTGGCGTTTTAAATGGCGGGATAATCGGTTCTATTCTTGACTGTCATTCTAACTGGGCTGCTGCTTACTTTTTAATGAAACATTTAAAACTAGNTTCAACCCCTTGTACCGTTACNGCAGATTATTCTGTTAAACTAAGACGTCCAACGCCNTCTAATGCTTTGCTGCATATTNCTGCAAAANTAGCAAATATAAATGAAAATATTGCTGNTATTGANGCTTTGCTTTATGCTGAAGAAAAAGTTTGTGCTTCTTTTGNGGGAACTTTTGTTTCTGTTAATTCTGATCATCCCGCTTTCCATCGCTGGTAACNTTTTTCTTATTCTTTATCCATTCTAAAAAGNCTTTTGCTGATTTGAAATATTTTGATAAAATCAGCAATCCTGCCATNCCAAAAATCCATCCTTGAAATATNGGAATTAAACCTCCCACTAAACCCACTAATATCAANATAAANCCAATTATTATTTTAAANANGTCGATTATTTTCATATTAATAGTTAATTGTTATGACAACTTTTCTGTTGGTTGATTTGTTNCGGTGTTCACAAAAATATATTCCTTGCCATATNCCCANGCTCATTTTCCCTTTTTTTACAGGAATTTGTACTGCGTTTCCTATTAAAATTGTTTTTATNTGTGCAGGCATATCNTCNGAGCCTTCTATTGTGTGTTTATAGTTGGGATCATTTTCAGGTATGTTTTTATCTAAATAATATTTTAANTCTTTTCTTACTAATTCATCTGTATTTTCATTAATACATATTGAAGCAGATGTGTGTTTTATAAAAACTGTCATTAAACCNTTTTCAATATTTTTTATTTCTTCACANTTATTATAAATTTCTTCTGTTATTAAATGTATTCCCCTAGGTTTTTTTTGTAATATTATTTCTTTGTAAAAACATCCCATAATNTTCATAAATTTAACAATATTATTTGGGGATTTAAATTGAAAAAANTTTCTGTTAAAGCTAATTCATTTGTAAAAAGACAGATTAAAGGCTCTGGAAAGTCATATGCTGTTGATTTTTCTTTTGATAAAATGGCAAANCATGCGGAGGAACGACTAAACAAACCNGGAAANCATATTTTTAAAGGTTATCGTGATGGCGTATGTTTGGTTCGTGCNAAAAAAAANTNTTCTAAATATTTTTTTTGTCCTTTAGTTAAAATAAATTCAAAAACCTTATTGTCTTCTAAGGTTGTTAAAAGAAGGGANAATGAACANTTTTATATTCAAACTCGCGCCTTAAATGGAACNCCTGAGAAAGCTTACCANGTAGACTTNATTCTTTATCGACATGATGTTTTAGCAGAAAACAAAGAACACTCTACTTCTGCAGATTGGGAACTTATAAGTTTTAACGTTTTNCCTAAAGGATTTAAAAGTATGCCAATGGGGCCAATTACGATGATGAGAAATCAACTTCAACTTCCTGGAGGAACTGCCGCTTTTTATTCATCAGAGGATTGGGCTAACTCTGTTAATTTTTGGCAACAATATGCTTTTTTAGATTGTTNATTTTTTGATTTATCAAAAATCCNCTTACTTTTTTTATTCCTAATGATCTTGCAATTATAGCAAAATAGCAAAAATATTGTGTTGGGTAATCATATATNTCTTCTTCTAAGAAATATTTTCCTCTTGATATAGTTATAATTGCNTTTTTNTGTTGNTCATATACATTTGTCATATCTGGAAAATTTGTTTTTATTTTTTTTTGTTTTCCAATTANAGGATTATATCCTGAAAAGTTTATATGATCTTTGACTGGTAAGATTTTTTTATTTTNATGCTTTTCTGAAGCGGTTGCNCCCCAAATCTCTATGATTTGATTTTTTTTTANTTTTAATATTTCTTTTTTTGTTTTTTCAAAACTTTCATTATCAAATATTTTTACACNCCTCTTGTTTTCTATTGATGATAAAAGTTTTGTATAGAATNTAATTTTATTTTCTTTTTCCAAAAAGGTTTGTTCCTATTCTTATATATGTTGCTCCTTCTTTTATNGCTAACATATANTCTCNCGACATGCCCATTGATGTTTCTTTGCATGTTTTTATGGTTTTTTTTATTTCTTCTTGTNTTCTTTTTGTGCTTTTAAAAATNTCTCTGAGCTCTTGATCTGTTTTGTTTTGNGGAGGAATTGTCATTATTCCTATTATTTCTATATTTTTATANTCTTTTAATTCAANTNCATTTAGCTCTTCTAATAAAAATCCATATTTTCTTTCATCTCTTCCAACATTNACCTGAAGCATGATCTTTTGTTTTTTTTCTATTTTTTTTGCTTCTTTATTTATNTTTTTTATTATTTTTTGAGAATCTNCTGTTTGAATTACGTCAAAAAGCNTTACTGCCTTTTTTGTTTTATTCCTTTGTAAATGTCCAATNAAATGCTTTTCTATTTTCTGNTCTAGTTTTTCAAACTTCTCTTCTGCTTCCTGAATTTTATTTTCACCTATAATTTTAATTCCATTTTNTATTGCTTCATTTATTTTCTCTNNTGGTTGTGTCTTAGTTACAGCAATCAAATTTACATTTTGGTTGTTTTTNTTCTCTTCTTGTATTTTNTTTATATTNTTATATATNAGTTTTAATTTGTTTTTTATTTTTATTCTTCCTCATTNTTNTCTTCTTCTTCTTTTTCCATTACTTTCGTTATTGAAGATATTTGTGCNCCATCATCAAGTCTTAGCAATTTTACTCCCTGCGTATTTCTTCCAATAGTTCTTATATGTTCTACNGACTGTCTTATCATAACACCTTTATTTGTAATAATCATTAAATCATCTGTATCAATAACATCTAAGATTGCCACCAGCTTTCCTACTTTATTATTTGTCTTTAATGTTATTACTCCTTTTCCTCCTCGTTTTTGAATTCTATATTGATTTATACTTGTTCTTTTTCCAAGACCTTTGCTTGATGCAACNAAAACNGTTCCTTCCTCTGANGCTACAATCATTCCNACAAGACGATCTCTGNTNGATCCGAGCCTGATGCCTCTAACTCCCATCGTTTTTCTTCCTGTTGCTCTTATATCTGTTTCCTTAAATAGTATAGATTTTCCCGAGCTTGTTCCAAGTATAATATTATTTTGTCCGTTTGTTATTTTGGCTTCTATTAATTCGTCGNTTTCTCTTATTTCTATTGCAAAGATTCCTCCNTTTCTTGGTTTTGAATAAAGTTCTAACGATGATTTTTTTATCATTCCATTTTTAGTTGCCATAATTATATAATGATCTGAAGTAAATTCTTTAATAGATACAAANGCTTTAACTTTTTCTCCTGGTTNACAGCCTATTAAATTAACAACTGCNCTTCCTTGTGANGCCCTGCTACCTACTGGAATTTGATGAACTTTTAACCAATAGCATTTTCCCCTATCAGTAAAAAACAACATGTGNTCATGTGTTGAAGCAACAAATAGGTGTTCTACAAAATCTTCTTCTTTNGTTTGAGCACCTTTCATTCCTCTTCCNCCTCTTTTTTGCGTTTTCCATCCAGATGAAGCCAATCTTTTTATGTATCCATTNTGTGTTATTGTAATAACCATATCTTCTTCTGCTATCATATCTTCNATTGAAAGAGTTCCTGAGCCTTCTATTATGTTTGTTTTTCTATCATCTCCATATTTTTCTAATATTTCCTCAAATTCTGTTTTTATTATTTCACTTTGTTTTTCTTTNCTTTGTAATATTTCTTTCAAATCTTTTATAAGAACTTGCAACCCATTATACTCATCAATAATTTTATCAGTTTCTAATGATGTAAGCTTTTGAAGCCTCATNTCAAGAATNGCTTTTGCTTGTTTTTCTGACAACTTAAAACTTGTTTGTAATGAATTGCTTGCAACACTGGGATCTGCTGATTTTTTTATTATATCTATTATTTTATCAATATTATCTAATGCAATTTTTAANCCTTCTAATATATGTGCTCTAGATTCAGCTTCTTTTAATTCGAAAGTTGTTCTCTTTATGATTATTTCTCTTCTGAATTTTAAAAAGTGANTTAAAATTGTTTTTAAATTCATTACGCCAGGAACTCCTCCTGANAAAGCTAACAANATAACTCCGTATGTTTCTTGTAACTGCGTTTGGCTGTAGAGATTGTTTAATATTACATTTGCTATAGCNTCTCTTTTACATTCTACTACAATTCTTATTCCNTCTTTATCNGATTCGTCCCTTAGGTCTGATATTCCTTCTAGCTTTTTATCTCTTACTAAATGTGCTATTTTTTCAATTAAGTTTGATTTNTTTACTTGATAAGGAATTTCATTTATAATTATTCTTTCTCTTCCTGTAGAAGTTTCTTCTATTTCTGCTTTTCCCCTTATCAATANTTTTCCTCTTCCNGTATTATATGCATCTTTTATTCCATCAGTGCCTATTATTGTTCCACCAGTAGGAAAATCTGGGCCTTTTATATGATTTTCTATTAATTCTTCAATTGTTANTTCTTGATTTTCTAATAATGCTATTAANCCTGATATTAANTCTTTCAAATTATGGGGAGGAATTTTTGTTGCCATTCCTACAGCTATTCCATCTGCTCCATTCATTAATAATGTAGGAATTACNGTTGGAAGAACAGAAGGCTCTTCTATTGTATCATCAAAATTAGGNTGCCAAGAAACTGTTTCTTTTTCTATATCTCTTAACATTTCTGATGATATTTTTTCCATTCTTGANTCTGTATAACGCATTGCTGCTGCGCTGTCTCCATCAATTGAGCCGAAGTTTCCTTGACCATCTATTAATGGATACCTTAANGACCATGGTTGCGCCATTCTTACNAANGCATCNTAAACNGAGCTATCTCCATGCGGATGATATTTTCCTAAGACTTCTCCAACGGTTCTTGCACATTTTTTATAAGGTCTATTCCAGTTNGCTCCTAGTTCTGATGATCCAAACAAGACTCTTCTATGAACTGGTTTTAANCCATCTCTTACATCAGGNAAAGCCCTNCTTACTATTACTGACATTGANTAAGTGAGATATGATTCACTCATTTCTTTTACAATGTCTCTTTTTTGAATGTTTTCTGGAATTATTTCATTNTTTTTATTTTCTTCANTCATTTTTTATATATCCAAATTTGTTGCAAANTTTGCATTAGTTTCTATAAATTCTCTTCTTGGCTCTACTTCTTCTCCCATTAATTTAATAAATGTTTTATTTGCTTCTTCAGCATCNTCTACTGTTACCTCTAGAAGAGTTCTGTTTTCTGGGTCCATTGTTGTTTCCCATAATTGTTCGGGATTCATTTCTCCTAATCCTTTATATCTTTGTATTGCAGTTTTTGTTTTATTTTGTTCTTTATATGCTTTAATTTTTTCTTCTTTTTCCACTTCAGAATAAGCATATGAAAACTTTTTACCTTGAGAAATTTTGTATAGTGGTGGCTGAGCAATATAAATATGTCTTCTTAGAAACAAATCTGGCATATTTCTATATAAAAATGTTAATAATAATGTTCTTATATGGCTTCCGTCTACATCTGCATCTGTCATTATTATGATTTTATGATATCTTAATTTTTCCAAATTAAATTTTCCTATTGAATCTTCATTATCATCTGAGAATCCCGCACCTATTCCTGTAATAATCGTTTGAATTTCATTATTTGATAATAATTTATCAAATCTTGCCTTTTCAGCATTTATAACCTTTCCTCTAAGTGGCAAAATAGCTTGAAATTTTCTGTCTCTTCCTTGTTTTGCTGACCCTCCTGCAGAATCTCCCTCAACAAGATATATTTCGCTTAAACTAGGGTCTTTTTCTGAGCAATCTGCTAACTTTCCTGGTAAGCCAGAAAACTCTAAAGCTCCTTTTCTTCTTACTAATTCTCTTGCCTTTCTTGCTGCTTCTCTTGCTTTAGCAGATTGTTCTGCCTTAAGAATTATTTTTTTTGCAACAGCTGGATTTTGTTCAAAATAATCAGATAAATGTTCCATTATTACCGAATCACAAATTCCTTTTACTTCGCCATTTCCTAATTTTGTTTTCGTTTGACCTTCAAATTGTGGTTCTGGAACTTTTATAGATAAGACTCCTGTTAAACCTTCCCTTGAATCTTCCCCTGATAAAGTGAATGTTTTTCCTTTTACTGGTTTTAATAGTTTATTATTTTGAGCATATTTATTTAATGATCTTGTTAGCGCTGTTCTAAAACCTGATAAATGAGTTCCGCCTTCTATTGTATTTATGTTATTTACAAATGTTAATAAATTCTCCGTATAGGATTCATTATATATCAAAGACATTTCTACAGGAACACCTTCTTTTTCTCCTTTAATTGATATTGGTTCTTCAAATAATTGTTTGTGTCCTTCATCTAAATACTTTACAAATTCTGACAATCCTCCTTCGTAATGATGATTTGTTTCCTTTAATTCTTCATCTCTCTCATCTTTTACAATTATTTTAAGACCATCGTTTAAGTATGCAAGTTCTCTCAATCTACCATCTATTCTTTTAAATTCAAATTTTGTCCCCACAAAAATTTTATAGTCTGGCAGAAAAGAAATTTTTGTTCCAGATTTTTCTGTTTTTCCAATTACTTCCACGGACCCTTTTGTTTGTCCAATCTCATATTTTTGACGATGTATTTTTCCCTCTCTACATACTTCAACAACACATTCTGATGACAACGCATTAACAACCGATACTCCCACTCCGTGCAAACCTCCAGAAACTTTATATGTACTTTTATCAAATTTTCCTCCTGCATGCAACACTGTCATTACTACTTCCAATGCAGACTTTCCTTCTTCTTTGTGAATGTCAACAGGAATTCCTCTACCATCATCTTCTACAGATACCCAACCATCTTTTTTTATAGTTACTATAATTTTTGAACAGTATCCCGCAAGAGTTTCATCTATGCAGTTATCTACTACTTCCCAAACTAAATGGTGCAATCCTTTTTGACCAATGTCTCCTATATACATTGCGGGTCTTTTTCTTACTGCTTCTAATCCTTTTAAAACTGTTATTTTTTCTGCTGTATATTCTGTTTTTTTATTTTGATTCATTGTATTATTATTTCTTTTAATTTTATTTTGTTTTTAATAAATTTTTTTATATAGTTATTTTTTTCAAAACTTATTTCATTCTTATATACTGAGTTTTTTGCTTTTATATAGAGTTTGTTTTTTTGTTTTTTTATTATTTTTGTATTCTTAAAAATATTTTCATTTACTATTTTTTTCCATACTTTAAATATTTTTTTTTCTTCCTCTGGATTATCTTGATTATTTTTCAAAAAATATTCTTTTATTAACTCATTTATATTTTCCATTTAATCACTCATTCTTATGGGCATTAATAAAGATAATACATCTTTTTCTTTTGTTTTTTCTCCTTTAAATAAAGTAGCACTTACCGAAGATTTCATTGAAAACTCTATAGTTCCTTCTTTTTGATTTTTTATAGTTTCTTTTAAGTAATCTCCATTAAATCCTATATTAATTTCCTCTCCTATATAATCACAATCTATTGTTTCTGTTCCAGAAGAAACATTTTCAGGATCTTTTGTTGATATTATTATCTTATTTTCTTTAAAACTCATATTTATTTGATTTGTAGATCTATTTGAAAAAATAGATACTCTTTTAACTGATGCTAATAAAGATTCTTTATCTACTCTTACTTTTTTATCGTTTTCTAACGGAATAACACTTGAATAGTCTGGAAATTTTTGATTTATTAACCTGGAGGATATTTTCATATTATCTATTTCTATTTTTAAATGGTTGTCACTTATAAATATTTTATTTTTATTTTTTATATATGATTTTATTAAATTTAAAAATTTTGTTGGAACTATAATGTTTTTATCTAGTTGCTCTTTTTTTTCTATTTCTACTTTTACTAACTTAGCTCCGTCTGTTGCCACTATGTTTAATTTTTCTTTATTATCAAATAGAACTCCTTGTAAGGCTGGTTTTATTTCATCTTTGCTTACTGCATATAATGTTTTGTTAATAATTTCTTGTAATTCTTTTTTTTCAAATATTAAAAAATTATTATTTTTAATTTTTGTCCAAGATGGAAATTCTTCTGGATTTTTACTCATCATAGTATAAACTCCATATGAACTTATTATATTTATTTTATTATTATCATCAATTTTAATTTTAATCTCTTTGTCATTTATTTCACTAATAATTTCATTTAACTTTTTCACAGATATTACAAAAGGCTTAAAATTATTATGAGAAGCTTCTAATGAAATTTTCATAGATACTTCTAAATCTGTTCCCCTTATTATAATATTATTGTTATCTTTTTCAAATAAGACAGAATGAAGAATAGGAAGTGTTGTTCTTGTTGGTGTTATTTTTATTAAACTTTGTAAAGCGCTTTGTAAGACTTGTTTGTTTATTAATATATTCATATATATATAATACTCCTTTAATAAATTTATTTTTTTATTTTATATAATGTTAAAATTGTTATTATAATCGATTTGTCTTCTAAAAAAAATTGTTAATAAAATTGTTAATTACTGTTTATTAAAACAGACATATAAACAAAGTTTATCTAATTATAGTATTTTATATAAATTTCTTTTTTATAAACATTTAATAATTCATTCAATTTCTTTGTTAATTTTTCTTGATAAGTTAAGTTTTTAATAAAAGACCAAGAGTTTTCTAGTGTAGCATTTGCCTCTTCTTTTTTATCAATTAATTTGACTAGTAAAAAACTATTATTCATTTCTATAGGGAAAGAAAAAGAGTTTTTTTGTAATAATGATAGTTCTTTTTCAATTTTTTCATCCATATCAGTAGCAAAAACCCAATTGTTTCTAACTGTAGACATATTGCTTTCTTTTTTTGAAAAAACAATTGCTATGGAATCGAATGAGTTTATGTTTTTATTAATTATATCATTTATTTTGATTAATTTTTTTCTTGCTGTTTCTACATCATTTTCATCTGGAGAAATAGTTTTTAAAATATGTTTGGTTCTAATTTTTTCACCTTTCTTATCAACCATAAGAATTAAATGATAACCAAAATTAGTTAAAACAGGATTACTTATTTGACCAATTTCTAATCCAAAAGCAACTTTCTCAAACTTGTTAACTAAAGTACCTCTTGATATATAACCCAAATCACCACCGTTTTCTGAAGATCCTGGGTCATCAGAATAAACCATTGCCATCTTTTCAAAAGAGTTAATTTTAATAGAATCTTTTAAAGATATTAAAAAATTATAAAGTTCTTTTTTTCTATTATCGCTTGGTACAACAGGAATATCAATAATAGAGAACTTATATCTTTCTGGTAATAAAGGTAAATCTGAGGAATTTTTCTTAAAAAATGTTTTCACATCATTTATTGAAACATCAAAATCCATTAGAATTTTTTGTTGAAATCTCTCAGAAGTAATTAATTTATAAACATCATCCCAAGACTCTCTTTTAAAAGAATTTATTGATTGATCCAGAACATCTTCTAAATTTTCTTTTGATCCATGTTGCAATACTAAATTGTCAACATAATTATCAATATATTTAACAACATCATCATTAGTAACAACAATATCTGTATCCTGCTTCGCCTTTTCAAATAATACACGTTGGTTTATTAGGCTTTCTAAGCTTTCCTTCAATATAAAATCTAGTTCTTCTTGGTTGGAAAAAGATTGTTTCCCTTGTTGAACCAAAAGCATTTGAGCAGATTGTAATACAGAGCTTTTTAATATAGGAAAATCACCAACAACAGCAACAATACCATCTGCTGATTCCATAGAAAAACAAAAAGAAAAAAATATTATAAAATTTCTAATCATTATTTGTCACTTTTAAAAAAAAGAGGATTAATTGAAACATCATATTTATTATAAAGAGAAATATACAGGTTTTCCTTAGCAATTTTTTGTGAGTCTTTCTTTAGGAAATTTTTTATTTTATTTATAACTCTATTTAAAGGAATATATTGTTCATTTATTTTTTTTTCTAAAAATATTAAAGACCAAGTTCCATCAAGATTTTCAATAGGTTCAGAAAAAGTGTTTATCTTCATAGAAAAAGCCTTTTTTCCCATTGGACCATATCTATTAATTGTAAAAGGTTCTATCAAACCACCGTTCCTTGGATTGGTTAAGCTATTGTTTTTAGCTAAATTTAAAAAAGAAAAATCATTTTGTAACAAACTATATAAGCTGTCACAAGAAGATTTGTCTAACGTTTTTATTTCTCTAACAGAAACCAAATTATATTCTTTGTATTTATCATCTTTGTTGTTGTTGTAGTAATTTATTATTTCTGTTGAATCTATATTCTTAACATTATTAATATGATTTTTAATAAATGAATCAAAAATCAAATTTTTTGTTATATTCTTTATTTTTAAATCTAATAAAAAACTAAAATTATCGTATTCCTGATTTATTTTAACTAAACACAAATTTTGTAAAACTGCTAGAGAAAATGATCTTTTTAAATCTTCTAGGGTTTTAATAGAAGGAATTCTTGTTGCTGGAAAGTTTTTAAAGTGGTTTGAAAACCATTTGACGCCGTATGCACTCGAGTCAAAAACACACAAAACACCTGAATTATTAAAAGAATTTAAAGTATTTACAAGGTTTTTTTTGCCGCTAGCAACAATTTTGTTTTTTGTGTTTTCATTCTGAATGTGGTTAAAAACCTTTAAGAGTAATGTTTCATTAAAAACCAACCCAGAATTAAATATTGCTGCTTGATCATATTGCTTTGCAGAAACACGTTTTATATCTAAAGGAATAGACATAATCGTTTTTTCAAGAGCAAGAGCTTTATAAGCAGAGGAATCAAGAAAAGAAGAATTAGAAGGCTTAATATCATCGAGAAAAATAATATGGAATCCAAAATCTGTTAAAATTGGCTCAGAAAAAGTGTTTATAGAAAGTGAAAAAGCAGCATTTTGAAATTCAGGTACAGTTCGACCCCAAGAAAGCCACCCCAAATCACCAAAATTCTTATCTGCACTAGGATCATCAGAATATTCAACAACATAATCATTAAAGTTAGATCCGGATTTTAAATCATTATAAAGGTTTTTTGAAAGAGTCAATGCTTTTGTCTTGCTTCTTTTAATAGGAATTGGAAGACGGCAATCTTTATAACCAATAAGAATATGACGTACTCTAATATCTTTTTTTAGATATTTCAAAGCCTTTGAATATTCAAGTGAATCAACAAGTGGAAAAGCAACAAAAAGATCATAAGCAGAATTAATAAGAAATTGGTTAATTCTGTTGTCAAGTTTTGATTTTATTAAGGGATCATATAAAAAATTAGTTTTTTCAGATTCCAAAAACACAAGTTCTTTGTAAATGAAGTCTTTTATTAAATCATTTTTTTGAGAGTTGGAAAAATTGTTCCACTCTTCTCTTGGTATTTTATTAAAAAAAGACTGTTGAGAAAATGTATTGCCATTCAAAGTAAAAGCAACTTCTGAAAAAGATAAAGTGAAAAACAATAGTAATAAAACAAACATATTTATAAAGAATTTTTTAATTTAGTTAGATAATGAAAAATAATAGAAAAAACATTTAAATTTTTATTAATATTAAGTTCCAAAACAATCTTATCAGAATAAGAATTATCAAAACGAAAAGATAAATCTTTTTGATTAAAAAAATCTTTTGAAAAGGAAAAAACAGAGCTAAAATTTTCAACTTTATTAGAAAAATTAAATAAAAGTAGATATTTAGAACTTAATATTAAATTATTTATTCCCAACGTACTGCATAAAATACGAATTTTTTGAGTATTAAATAAACACAAAAGACCTTTAGATATCAAACCAAAACGGTTTAATATTTCTTTTTCAATTTTTTGAATAGAATTAAAAGAGGAAGAAGAATAGATTTTTTTATATAAATCGAATCTGAGATACTGATTTGAAATAAAGCTTTCTTCAATAAAGGAAGATGAATAAATGCTTACAACAACATCTGACAAAGGAACTATAAAAACGCTTTTGTTAGAAATAGTTAATTCAACTTTATCTTTTACAAGTTGAGAATATAACTCTTTTCCAATATATGATAGTTTGCCGCTTTGAGAATAACCAAAAAGAGATCCAGAACCTCTTATGTCCAAATCTTTTTTAGCAACAACAAAACCTGATCCAAATGAATTGTTTTTTTCAATAGTTTTTAGTCTTTTTTTAGAAATAGCATTTAATTTATATTTGTTAGGAATTAATAAAATTGCAAAAGCTTGTTCTGATGACCTCCCAACCCTTCCTCTTAATTGGTATAGTTGAGAAAGACCAAAGTTTTGAGAGTTTTCAATTATTATAGTGTTTGTATTTGGAACATCTAAACCAGCTTCTATAATTGTTGAGCAAACCAAAACATCTATCTCTTTTTTTATAAAAGAGGAAAGATTTTTTTCAATTTTTTGAGCTGAAAGTTTTCCGTGTATAAAATTGACTCTTAAACTTGGAAACAGATCAACTATTTTATTAGTGTAGTTTTGAATGTTATCAACATTATTATAAACAATGTAAACCTGGCCATTCCGATTAATTTCAAACGAAATAAATTTATACAATATACTTTTGGAGGAATAAAAGATTTTTGTAATAATAGGTTTTCGCATCAATGGAGGAGTGTTCATTACAGAAAGTGTTTTTAATCCAGAAAAACTTAATTGTAAAGACCTAGGAATAGGTGTAGCTGAAAGATACAATATATCTAAATCTAAAGAAAAGCCAGCTATCTTTTCTTTTTGTTTAACACCAAATCTATGTTCTTCGTCAACAATTACTAATCCAACATTATTAAAAGACATGGAATCAGATAACAATGCGTGTGTTCCAATAATTATATCTATATCCCCGCTTTTAATTGAGCTAATTATATTTTTTCTATCATTGCCATTTTGTAACCTAGAAAGAACAGAAATTCGCTGGGGAAAATTTTTAAATCTTGACATAAAAGAATTATAAAGCTGCAGAACCAAA
This sequence comes from Fidelibacterota bacterium, assembly GCA_002704045.1. GTDB lineage: Bacteria > Fidelibacterota > Marinisomatia > SCGC-AAA003-L08. The sequence continues at coordinate 17,114 of PAFF01000086.1, read as the reverse complement.
ATAGTTGTAGGAGCAAGAATGACAACTTGTTTTTGAAAAGAAACAACAAACGCAGCTCTCATAGCTAGCTCGGTTTTACCAAAGCCAACATCGCCACACACAAGCCTGTTCATAGGTTTATCAGATGCAAGGTCTTTTATAATATCTTTCCAAGTTTTTAGCTGATCTTTAGTGTCGTTGTGTTCAAAAGATTGAAGAAAAAAATCTAGATCTTTTTGGTTTATGTTATATGGAAGACGCTTAACTTTATTTTTTTCTGCAATAGAAAGTAAAATTGAATCCACAACTAGATTAATTTCTTTTTCAACATTAGAAATTTTCCTTTTCCAAGACCCTTTTTTCGAAATGGAATCAGGTTCCAAATCGCCCTCATAGTTGTGTGCAAAAAAAGAAACATTATCAAGGTTTTCAACAGAGATATTAACAAACTCATTGTTTTTATATTTAAGAACAAGCTGCTCAGTTTTTTCATCATAGCTTTTTTTAAAACCATAAAAAATCCCTACCCCAAACTTCTTGTGAACAAAAAAGTCTCCCTTATTATATTTAGTATTGTTTAGTTTAGAGCCGTGTATTTCTAAATTTTTATTGTTTATAAATCTTTTTGGCACAATAACGCTATCATCCCTTGAAATGGAAAAATGAGACAAGGCCTTATGTTCAACAATATGTTTATATAATGATTTGTTTTTTAAAAAAGAGTTGTAAACATGAAAGTTAAGAGGTGTTTTATAAGTTTTAAAATTTTTGTTGTTTCCCCAAACAAATAATAAATTTTTTACATATACAGGATGATATTTCTCCCCAATTATTTCTTTAAGAAGGACTTCTTTATCTCCAACACTATTAATTTTTAATAAACATGATGTAAAGTTTTTATATGTTAATTGAGAATTAACATTAAAATATGATAGAGTACAAGGTTCATCAAAAAAATTTATTCTAATTGGATTCGTAAATGCAAAAGAAAATATATCTAAAACGCCACCTCTTATAGCATATTCTCCCCTATCATACACCGTTTCTACCCTACTGTATCCGCTAGCATGCAACCACTCGACTATTAATTCTCTATCAACATCCTTATTAACAGTAAAAGAAGGAGTTTTGTTTTCTTTGATTATAATTCTTTTATTTTCAACACCCTTTTCGGCAATAATAAATTTAACATTTTTTTCTTTTACAAGCTCTAATGCGTGTTTGTTATTGTTGCTGCTTTCAGATTCAAACCCATCAGGAGCTTTTGTGTTATTATAAAGTTTTACTGCCATGCCAGAATTGAAAAACCTATCAAAAAGAAAAGAAAAAGAATCTATACTGCTGTTTTCAAAATAAAAGATTGCTTTGAAATTTAAATGATCTATAATAGGAGATATTAAGCAAGGATGAAAGTTGTCAATTGCAAATGCTTTATTGTTAGATACTCCATCGTTAATAATTTTCCATAAATCAATTATATATTTTTCAACATTATTTTGTTTCACGTGAAACGTTCCTGTTTTATAAAAATACTCAAACACATAATGTCAGAAGGTCTAACTCCATCAATTCTCGATGCTTGACCAAGATTTTCTGGTATTACTTTGTTTAGTTTTTCTACTGCTTCGGATGATAGGCCGTTTATTTGACAAAAATTTATATTTTTAGGAATTTTAACTCTTTCGTTTTGCAGCATCGCATTTGCTCGAATTGTTTCACGTGAAACATAGCCCTCATATTTTATGTTTGTCTCTGCTGTAAACAGGGCAGCACCTGATTTGTGTTTAATAGATGGAATGAAATTAAAAAGGTCTTGAATTCCAACGCTGGGTCTACAAAGATATTTTTGAGCAGAAATAGATTTGCTCTCTTCTGAAATAGTCTTTTTTATAATAGCGCTTTCAATTGATTTGACTGAATTTTTCCTTATTATAAAGGTATTGTATTGTGATTTAGAAACAATTCCAGCTTTAAACCCCTTTTCGGTTAAACGAAAATCTGCATTATCAGATCTTAAAGATAAGCGATATTCGGCAGAACTAGTAAACATCCTATAGGGTTCATTAATGGAGGATGTAATTAGGTCGTCAATTAGAACGCCTATATATCCTTCATTTCTATTTATTATAAAAGGATCTGATTCTTCTATGCGGAGAACTGAATTTATACCTGCTAAAAGTCCTTGTGCTGCAGCCTCTTCATAACCAGAAGTTCCATTTACTTGGCCTGCAAAAAAAAGATTTGAAATAGATTTAGTTTCTAAAGTGGATTTTAACTGTCTTGTTGGAAAATAATCATATTCTATTGCATAGCCTGGTCTAATTAGATTCGCAGACTCAAGGCCGGAAATCGATCTTAGAGCTGAAAGTTGAATTTTTTTGGGCATGCTTGTAGAAAAGCCGTTGATATATATTTGATTTGAATCCATCCATTCAGGCTCCAAATAAAGCATATGTCTACTACGATCAGAAAACCTAACAATTTTATCTTCTATGCTGGGGCAGTATCTTGGACCCACACCATTTATTTTGCCAGAATACATGGGAGAGTTATATAAATTATTTTCAAGCAAACTATGAACGTTTTCATTCGTATATGCAATAAAAGAAGGAATGTTTAAATTTTTAAAAGGAAGCTTTGTTTTATAAGAAAAAGGTTGAGGATTGTCGTCTCCTAAAGAAGGCTCAAGTTTTTTCCAATCGACAGACTTAGCTTCAATCCTTGGAGGGGTGCCTGTTTTTAAGCGACCTGTTTCAAAACCCAAGTTTATAATAGAATCGGTTAAATTATGAGCAGCTTTTTCGCCAATTCTTCCAGCGCTATAGTTATCTTTTCCAATGTGTATTAATCCGTTTAAAAATGTTCCAGTAGTAACAATAACCGCATCTGAAAAAAAAGCATTCTTGTTTGAAGTAATAACGCCCAGGACTTTATTGTTTTTAACAATTAAATCAACCACCTCTTCTGATATTACTTTAAAGTTTCTATGTTTGGTCAAAAAAGATTTTGAGGCACTGGCGTATTTAATTTTGTCAACCTGTGCCCTAGGACCCCAAACAGCACGTCCTTTTGATTTATTAAGAGTTTTAAATTGAAGGCAAGAGTTATCAGCTGCACGACCCATAATCCCTCCAAGAGCATCAATTTCTTTTACTAGATGACCTTTTGCTAACCCTCCAATTGAAGGATTGCAGGACATTCGTCCAATTGCTGAAGAATCTAAAACAAACATATTTACCTTGTGACCCTTGCTTAGAACAGCATTTGCAGCTTCTATACCAGCATGCCCTCCCCCTATAACGATTATTGATGCTTTGTTCATTTTCCCACACAAAACTTATTAAAAATATCATCAATTACATCTTTTTCGTATACTTTCCCAATTAACGACTTTAAATTAAATAAAATGTCTCTAATATTTGAAACAACGAGGTCCATTTCCAGATCTGTTTTAATCATATCTATTGATTGAATAGTAATCTTTAATGATGCTTTGATAAGATTTTTTTGTCTGTTAGATGTTATAACAGGTCCAGAATTATTTTTAAATTTGAACATTTCAAAAATTTGATTAGTTAAATCATTTATGCCAAAGCCTTTTAATGTTGAAATTTTAATAAAATTATTTGATTTATTGTTGATTAAAACCGTGTCTTCTTTCGTTTTAACAAAAATTAATTTATTAGGATTTATTTTTAAATCTGTATTGTTAAATTCATTAATTGGGTCTTTATCATCTAAAAACAAAACAAGATCAGCAGAATTAATTTCTTTAACAGTCTTTTTTATTCCTAATATTTCTAAAAAGTCATCGCTTTCCCAATAGCCAGCCGTGTCAACAAAGCAAACTGGAATATTTTTAATTTCAGAGTTTGCTTCAATAACATCTCGCGTTGTTCCAGCAACCTCAGAAATAATTGCTCTATTTTTTCCTAGTAAAAAATTAAAAAGACTTGACTTACCAACATTGGGTCGACCCAAAAGAAGAATTCTATAGCCAGAATTTATAATTGAACCAAAAGCCGATGAGTTATCAAGTTTTTTTAAAGTTTTACATACGCCACTTAAAGACTTTAAAATATTATTTTTTGAAGAAAAAGTTATCTCATTTTCATTAAAATTTAGTTCGTTTTCTAATATTGTTAATAAGGTTTTTAGTTCGTGTTCTAAAAATGAAATTTGCTGGGTAAAAAAACCACTTAAATTTTTAAGAGCAATAGAATGGCTTAAATCATTTTTAGCTGAAATAAGCGAGGACAAAGACTCTGCCTGTAATAAGTCAATTTTATTATTAAGAAAAGCTCTCAAAGAAAACTCGCCAGGAGCTGCGTTTTTTATTCCCATAAAAGAAAGAGTTTCAAGAATCATTTGAGGAATTAGGTTTCCTCCATGGCAATTAATTTCGATCACATCTTCTCCAGTGAAACTTTTTGGACCTTTATAATAAATGATAATGCAGCTATCAATTTTAGAGTTATTTATTGCGCTGTAAATAGAACAAAGAGATGCTTTGTGAGATATTAGCGTATTTTTTCGTTTGGTTAAAGAATAATATATTGACTCCAAAGAAAAACCAGATATTCTTATTATGGCTAATGCGCCTATTCCTAAAGGAGTAGCAATAGCAGCTATGGGATAATTATTGTTGCTTGTTTTATCCAAGGCTAAAACAAGTCATGAATTTAGATTTTTTCTTATTGAGCGTTGTTGAAAAATACTCAAAATATTTGTTACAGTGTAATACAAGTTTAGGCCTGATGGAAAAGTATTAAAAATTAAAAAGAAAACAAGAGACATTGATTGCATCATGATTTTTGTGTTTTTATCGACGTTTTTAGCCATTGTGTATGACTGTTGTATAAACATAGTTATAGACATTAACAAAGGCAAAAGACAAACATAAGAACCATATAAAGGAACACTAAAAGGAAGTTCAAAAATCGCATCGGGTTGAGAAAGATCATTAATCCACCAAAAAAAGTTTGCACCCCTAAACTCAATTGTTGTTCTAAAAACAAGAAACAGTGAAAACAATAAGGGCATTTGTATTAAAATAGGGAGGCAGCCTCCAAGGGGGTTTACACCATTATCCCTATATAAAGCGATAGTTTCAGAATTTAATTTTTGAGGGTTGCTTTTATACTTTTTCTGGATTTTTTGAAGCTTTGGTTGAATAGATTGCATCTTTTGAGAGGAGATTGCAGCTTTTTTAGTTAGGGGGCCAGTTACTATCCTTACAATAAATGCAAATAAAATTAGAACAAGACCATAATTATTTATATATTTTTTTAGAAACATTAAAACAAATAAAATGCCTTTAGTAAAAGGTTGAATTATAGTCCACCCAAAACTAATTGCATTTTCTAACCCAACATTTTCAAGTTTCAGGGTGTTATATTCTAAAGGACCCAAATAAACTTTAGAAGATAAGGAAAAATTATTCGATGGAGAAAAAGTAAGAAAAGCATTATATGAGGGCGTAACTTTTCTTGATTTAAAATCCAAAGAGGCATAAGAATGTCCAAAAGACTTAACTCGGTTATCTGGTATAATAGACATTAAAAAATATTTATTATTTATACCAATCCAAGAAGCATTGCCTTCGATAGATTCGAGTTCAATAGAATCAGCGCTGGTATAATAAAACTTTTCATAGTCTTGTCCAAAACTAGTAACAAATGAAGCATTTTGAATATCTTCAGCCTCAATTTTTTCAGTTGGTAAAAGCCCATTAAGCCAGCAAAGTTCTAGCTCATCAGAATAATTAAAATTAAATCCTTCAAAATGAAAAGAATGATTTATAATATACGAGTTTCCTTTTATGGTAACCGTTTTATTTAGCTTTTCGTTATTTGCAGATTTATATACAAAGTTTATATCGTAGGTATTTTCGCCGGAAACAACAACGGAATCTTTATCAAAATAGGAAAACAAATTATTAAAAAAATAAATATCATTAGAAATATTATCTTTATATCGTATACAAGGCATACAACCAGACGAATTATTATCATTTATTAATTCAACATTTATAGAGTCATTATAGTCTTGATTAACATCATATGATCCTAAATAATTCTTTAATTTATATGATACAATTGAGCCACCAGATTTATTTGAAATAACAGCTTCATATAAGTCAGTTATTATTGTTATCTTTTTTTCATTTATATTTGATTTAAAACTCTTGTTTGTTTTATTAATTTTTAAATTAGAGGAGGGCTCTGAATCAATTAGATTTTCATAATAAGAATCATTGTTCTCAATGATTTGTTTTGGTCCAAACAGAGACATCCACTTAGGGGTTAAAACCACTATGATGCAGATTAATATTATTGCAAGAAAATTACGTTTTTGTTCCATTGTTTTTTATATAATTTAAAAAAGAAAGAAAGTTTAAATAAATTGAATCATAACTTATTTGAATATTTTTTTTTGGTTTAATTATAAGACCAATAGAGATTTTTTTAGGAAACATAGAGTTGTTTAGATATATAAATCGACACCTGCGCTTAAATAAAAACCTTGACGAAGATGACCCATATTTCTTGGAGACGATAAAACCAATTTTTTTATTGCTTTGTGGGAAATAAAAAAACTGTAAATCTTTAGCAAAATAGGAGTTTGATTTTGATAACGTTGAAAAAAACGAACTTTTTGGAATTGAAAAATTCAAAAATTATGCAGATAAAGTTTTTCTACCTTTTTTACGGCGTCTAGCCAATATAGCCCTGCCGTTTTTTGATTTCATTCTTTTAAAAAAACCGTGTTTATTCTTTCGTTTTCTGTTACTGTTAGTAATTTTAATTTTCATTTTTAAATATTATAATTTTTTATGTACTGTAATTTATGATTTAAAGTTATTTGAATAAAAGTTTAATTTATTTTGGCCAGGATGATTCAACAATGGTATCAATTCCACCTCTAGTTCCAAATATTGCACGCACAGAAACTTTTTTGGGATTGCTTGCACTCTTAAAATCATCAAGTATCATGTTTGTAGCATGCTCATGGAAGATGCCCTTGTCTCTATAGTTTAAGAAATAAAGTTTTAGCGATTTTAATTCGACCAGAAGTTTGTTTGGAGTATAGTCGATTATAATTGTTGCAAAATCTGGAAGCCCTGTTCTTGGACAAAGACAAGAAAACTCTGGAAACGAAATATTAACATTGAAATCCCTATCTGAATATTCATTTTTTGCCGTTTCTAAAGTGTATAATTTTTTTTCCATAAAAAAAGGCGCTCAAGGCGCCTGTAAATAATCAATAAATTTTAACGCCCTTGTCTTGGTCTTCTAATTTTGCGTCTTCTTTTATGAGAACGTTTTTTCATAGGCTCATCACTATCAGTAGCGAAAGTTTTTTTGATTACTTCAATACGCTTTGCTTTTTTTATCGGAGACAAGTTAATAACAGCGTCACCACTATAAACTGGAAGCTCATTTGTATTAGAAAAAACAAATGAAAAAACAACTAACGACATTGATATGGTTTTAATAATATTCATCATAACATACACTCTCCTGCTTAAATATAATAACACAATGTTTATATAACATAGAAAAAAATGTAAAAACTTGTAATATTAAAAAGTTTTTAAGAACTCTTTTTCCACTCAAGAGGAATTATTTGAGTACAGAAAACCTCTGTTTTATATTTTTTGATTCCATTTTTGTCATCCCAAGATTTTGTTCTTAATTTTCCCTCAAAGTAGACTAGTTGACCTTTAAATAAAAACTTATTAGTAAAATCAGATAATTTATCCCAGGCAATCAAACTATGCCATTCGGTATGATTTTTTTTTTGATTATCATTATCTAGCCAATATTCATCTGTTGCAACAGAAAAAGAAGAAACAGATCTACCAGACGCGGTATACCTCGACTCGGGGTTGTTTCCAAGTCGACCTACAATAATAGTTTTATTTATGCTAGATTTTTCCACTCTCTAAAATATTTATAATAAATGAAAAAAACAATTAATTAATAGGGAAAAAAAATGAAAAAGTTGTACCATCATTACTGTTGCTAGCAATTTCTAATTTTCCATTATGCGCTAATACAATTTTATTAGCAATGGCAAGGCCAAGCCCAAACCCTTGAATGGAAGGATCTTTGTTTACCCTAACAAATGGATTTTTTATTTTTTCTATATCTAATGCAGAAATTATGTTTCCTTGATTGTTTATTGAAACAATTACATGTTTCTGTTCAACGTATGATGAAATTATAATATCTGACTTATTCAAACTATATTTAAATGCATTATCAATAATATTTTTAATTGCGATATTTATTTTAAGGGCATCAATATTTAAATTTATTTTTGGAAAGGAATTTTTTACAACTATTCGACCAGAAGAATCAGGATATTTAGCAATGATTTTGTCTAAAAAGTGAGAGAAGTTTGTTTTTTCTAAATTTAAATTTGAATAAGGAATGTCTAGTTTATCAGATAATAATAAATTAGAAATTATGTTTCTAAGACCAATAATTTCATTTTTAATTTTATGTTTATTTTTATGGTCGGGAGTTAACTCAACCAACAATTGCATTCTTGTTAATGGAGACATCAACTCGTGACTAACTTCAGATAAAAGTTGTTGTTTCTGATTTAATAACGATTTGATGTTTTGTATCATTTTATTTATAATTTGTGTCAGATATCCCAATTCATCATTTCTTATAACATCAATCTTAGATTCAAGGTTACCTTTTTCGAGTTCCATCACTCTTAAACGTATTAATCTGATTGGATGTAAATAATTTCTTATAAATAAAAATAAAATAGCACAAAACATGATAGTTATCAATGAGGCAGGAATAAATTTTATTTGAAAAGCGGAGGGTTCTATTCTATTTAATGCAAGAAAAAATCGAAAATTTCCATTTTCAACATATGTTGTAACAATATTGTTCATATCACCAAAAGATACATATAAAGGAATTTTAACATTATAGAATTCACCTAAAATTTCACTATCAGAATAACTAAAATAATCACTTGATACAAAAGAAGAAGGATGTTTCCAGTAAATAGAAGAATCATTGTTTACTACGTTAAAAATTGCCCCTTGTAATTGTAAGTTTTTTAAATCNAATAAAACTTTATTTGTATCNGGAGGNGAACCCCAAGANTGAACCATTTGAGAATANTANTANAATTCNTGAGCATCTAANATNGTATCTTGTTCNCTNTANGAAAGNTGNACAACNANACCAATTATAATAATTAAAACAGCAGCAAANAAAGAAACTAAAATTCCTAATCTAAAAAAAAGACTTTTTNCTGAAAAGGGTAATTTAATTTTCGGATACTCCTATAAATTTGTATCCTATTCCGTGAATTGTTTTTATAAAGCGGGTATTTGTGGGTGTTTCACCCAGCTTGTTTCTGAGCCTNCTTACCAAAACATCAACAGANCGGTCNTAAGTTTGCCANGTAATNCCACGAATGTTTTCAACCAAAAACTCTCTATCNANTACNTCACCNGGATTTTCAACAAAAAGAAGCAAAGCTTCAAATTCAGTTGTAGATAAATGAATTAACTGATNATCAAGATCCACNTCTTGAGAAAGTTTATTTACAGTCAANCCTTTAAATTTTATNATATCAAGCATTGAAGANGGNGATTGACTTCTTCTTAGAATTGATTGAACTCGNGCTAATAGTTCTCTTGGCTCAAAAGGTTTTGGCATGTAGTCATCAGCTCCTAATTCTAAGCCAACAATTCTATCAGTAACCTCACCTCTTGCTGTGAGCATAATAACTGGCACGGGNGAATATTCACGAAGTTTTCTTAATAATTGCAAACCATCCATNCCAGGNAGCATNATNTCTAAAACAACCAAGTCAGGAGAATTGTTTTTTAAATATTCGAGNGCATCTTCTGGAANATGACANCTTTTTACTTTNTAATTAAAAGATAAAAAGAATTCTTCAAGNAGACTAGTTAGCTCNTTATCATCNTCTATAANAAAAATATTAGACATATTTANTACCTTTCTAAGTTAACATTTTCAATATCAAAAATTAATTTGTTAATTTTATTTTTAAATGCATTATTTGTTTTTATTTTTTNCTCAATTAAATTACAGGCATGAATTACAGTTGAGTGGTCNCGNTTTCCAAAATGAAGNCCNATTCTAGACAANGTACTTNCTGTAAANTCTCTNGATAAATACATTGCGATTTGACGTGCTAAAACAATATCTTTTTTTCTCCCNTTTCCTGTAATAGANTTTTCAGATACATTTCCAAANTTTGATACAAATGTAATAACACGNTCAGTAGNAATTTCTTTAAAAGCATCGTTTCCTAAAATATCTTTAATAACCTCCTTNACAAGAGATAAGTTTACATCACGCTTGGANAGNGTTGAAATNGCTAAAACTCTNGTAAGAGCCCCTTCAAGNTCTCTAACATTNCCTNTAATGCTNCTTGCTAGGAATTCAGTTACAGAATAGGGAATNTCTAAATTTTCTACATCGGCTTTTTTCATTAAAATNGCAATTCTTGTTTCAAGGTCTGGGGGNTGAATATCTACAGTAAGNCCTGATTTGAATCGAGAAACTAATCGTTCTTTTATACCTTTCAATTCGTTTGGGTGCCTATCCATTGTTAAAACAATGTGNTTTCCTTTTTGATATAAATCATTAAAAAGATGAAAAAATTGTTCNTGGGTTTGNTCNTTTCCTTCNAAAAATTGAACATCATCAATTAANAAAAGNTCTGATTTTCTNTAAAGGTTTGCAAAATCTGTTGTTTTGTTTTCTTGNATAGATTTAATGAAGTCATGCATAAACTTTTCACTAGTTANNTANGTTATTTTCAAAGAGCTCTTTTTCTTTATTATATAATTTCCAATCGCTTGTAATAAGTGAGTTTTTCCTANTCCNGTATGACTATATATTAGAAGNGGGTTAAANGGNGANGAACCAAAATTTTCCGAAATTGATAGNGCAGCAGCTTTTGCCATTTGATTTCCTTTTCCCTCNATAAAATTTTCAAAAGTATAGCTTTTATTTAATGATGATTTATTATGATAGTTTTTTGTTAAAGNAACNTTATCATTTATNTTGGGAATNTNAGAAGTNTTTTTTTTACTTATTACAACACTATAGTTTATAATTAAAGGTTTAGAAAACACTTTTTTTACAGCATCATCAATAAGAAGTCTATATTTTGATTCAAGCCATTCAAAATGAAATTTATTAGGGACTTGAATAACGAGTTCGTCATTTGTGACTGATGAAATAAGAATACCACTGAACCAGGTTTGGTAAGCTTGATCTGATATTTTATCCTTTATATATAATAAACAGGATTTCCACAATTTTTCTGGTGAAGTTGTTTTTTCTAAATTGTCATTCATATTAATATGTTATAGTTTAAACATAAAAAATTACATTATTAACAAATCTTTAAACATCATTTATTTTATTTTAATTAATTTTTTTATATTTATATTAATATTAATCAAGGAAGAGTATGTTTAACAAAAAATTCATCGTATTAGGGCATAGAGGAGCGCCAAAATATTTTAGAGAAAATACAATTGAATCATTTAAAGAAGCTATAAATCAAGGAGTAGATGGGATTGAATTAGATGTTCAAAAGACCCTAGACAAACAGGTTTTAATTCATCACAACAAATATCTAATAGACAATAAAACAAAGATTAAAAATGTTAAAATTAAAAATATTCAAAAAATTCAAAACAAGAACAAACTCAATTATTTGAAAGAATTGAAACAAATTATATATGATATTAAAATTTTAAACATTGAAATTAAATCAGACAGTATTTTTAATAAAAATATAGAAAATGATGTTATAAATTTTATTAAAAATAATAAAATTGAAAAAAAAACAATTGTATCAAGTTTCAATCCTATAGTTTTAAAAAAAATAAAGAAGATTGATAAAAATATCAAAGTAGGATATTTATTTTCTAAAACGAATAAAAANATTNTATTAAAAACNAAATTNTGGTCTTATTTTATTAAACCAGATACNTTTCANACNGATTTAAATACAATCAANAAAAAATTAGTTAGTTGGTGTAAGAGAAAAAAAATGCCGGTTTTAATTTACACGGTTAATACTTTAGAAGATTTGTTTAAAGTAAAAAAACTAAAAGTTGANGGTNTTTTTACAGACGATCCAAAAAANATATACACATTTTTAAAAAAGATTTAATTTTTCTTGGCTAANTGNAGNAGNATCNTCTNGATTGTTTTCTTTGTTTTNATAAGNAGNNTCAGCTGTTANTTTTTGNTTTTTAGNTTCAANTATTTTGAANCNACTCATATGTTTANAGGTTTTAATTTTATTTCCAAGAGCNTGCCAACCTTTTATAGAAACAAAATNTGATAAGTNGATAAGTTTTGATTTCTTTTCTCCNTTTTTTGTTCTATAATTAAAAGACAAATTAGATTCTAANNAGAAAGAAATTAATACAAGCTTAGATCCGCGCTCATCTGATATAAATTTATATTTTTTATCAANAACTGAAGTTTCAATATTAAACTTTTTAACATAATANNCTTTTTGTTTTCCATTNTAATAAACAACACAAACAGCTTTTTCAGGATCAAACTTCTTNATATNAANAANNTCATTAAANTTATATCTGTTTGAAAAATCAACTTTAGTTTTTTCNTANGTTCCATCANAATAATAANAAATTATAATATCACCAGAATTAAATTTNCCTAAAAAAGTTCCTTGATTAGAATCATTCANCCTNCCAATAGTTTNATCAATCCAAATATCTCNNCCNCCNAGNGTGGACTCNCCNTTNGATTTNTGAATAACNCGTTTAATTGGATACTTNGACAGAATGTTGCCTTTTGAATTTCTNCCTTTTATTAANATNTTTGAAAAATCAAAATCAAAAAANTTNTTTCTTGTTTTAGCTTTNGAATCAAGATTTATTNAAACTATTTCAGACTCACTGTTTGGATTTGCNGTAAAATATAAAAGTTTATTATTTGTTTCGCCNGAGGTTAGATCGTATTCCCTATCTTTAACNANCGATGTAACNGCAAAACGTTTTACATAAGAAATTTTTGANAATCCTTGAAAATAAATAACATTATATATCATATGCTTTTCATTTTTTTTCCAAACAGATGCGTGNATAATNTTTTTACCTATGAANANNTTTGGTTCAANTTTAANAACTTTNTATTTTCCTGTTTTTAAAAANACTATAATATTATCNATATCNGANCAGNCAGAAACAAACTCATCATTTTTTAAATTATAACCAACAAAACCCTCTTTTCTNTTAATATANAGNTTTTTATTTGCTACAACAACNCGNCTTGCAGAAATTGAATCAAANTTTGATATTTCAGTTTTNCGNTCTTNNCCTTTTGAGTATTTTTTTANAATNGATTCAAAATATTTAATNGAATAAANAATAATATTGTTTAAGNTTGTGTNAACTTCTTTGATNTCGNTTTCTAATACNGCTATNTCATCANTTGCTTTNTNAGAGTTNAATTTAGAAATTCTTTTAATTTTAATCTCGGTTANTCGACTNATATCATCNNTNGTTATTTGTCTTTTTAATANATTTTTATNTGGAANNAAAGCNTTATCAATTGTTTTTAANATTGATTCCCANGTTTCACATTCTTCAATNTGTCTATAAATTTTATTTTCNATAAAGAGTTTTTCAAGNNTAGCAAANTGCCATTTTTCTAATAATTTNTTTTTTAGNAATTCCAANTCTTTTNTCAGCAANTGAACAGTNTTTTCTGTGCAAATNCGNANCATTTTATTAACTGAAATNAAATTTGGTTTATTATCAANAATCACACAACAATTAGGAGATAAAGATATTTCACAANTTGTAAAAGCATATAATGCATCTATTGTGACTTGAGGNGAAACGCCCATAGTTAAATGAACNACTANTTCAATTTTTTCGGCAGTATTNTCNTCTACTTTTTTTATTTTTATTTTACCATTTTCATTTGCTTTAATAATCGAATCAATTAANGAAGAAGTTGTAATAGAGTANGGAATTGTTTTGATAATTAATGTTTTTTTGTNTTTTGTTTCTATNACNGATCTNAGGCGAATTTTGCCNCCTTTTNTACCCTGNTTGTAATTTGAAAAATCNGCNANNCCACCTGTNTGAAAGTCTGGAAGAATTTTGAANGGNTTATNTTTTAAAATTAATATTGAGGATTTTATTAACTCTATAAAATTATGAGGCATAATTTTTGTTGACAATCCAACAGCNATACCTTCAACACCTTGAGCAAGCAGNANAGGAAATTTCATAGGAAGAAAAACAGGCTCTTTTTTTCTTCCATCATANGATGTTTGCCANNNGGTNATATCATTGNTAAATGAAACCTCTAGNGCAAANGNGGANAGACGAGCNTCAATATATCTAGGAGCAGCNGCTTTATCGCCTGTNCTAATATCACCCCAGTTTCCCTGAGTTTCTATTAGCAAGTCTTTTTGGCCTAAGTTGATTAGCGCATCTCCTATAGCAGCATCACCATGAGGATGATATTGCATAGTTTGTCCAATGATGTTAGCAACTTTATGAAATCTTCCATCATCCATTTTTTTCATAGCATGTAGAAGTCGTCTTTGAACAGGCTTTAAGCCATCTTCNATTTGAGGAANAGCCCTTTCTAAAATAACATAAGAAGCATAATCTAAAAACCAATCTTCATAAACATTGGAAATTGTTTCCGAGTTTTTTTTAGACATCTGTAGGGTTATCCTCAAATCTCAAGTTGTCTATAATAAACNCTTGTCTATCTGGAGTGTTTTTACCCATAAAATAAGACAAGGTGCTTTGTATGGATGTGTTTACACTTTTTTCTAGTGGAATTAATTTCATTTNATCGCCAATGAAAAGTTTAAATTCACTTGGAGATATTTCTCCAAGACCTTTGAAACGAGTTATTTCACAATTTTTTCCAATCTTATTTANAGCAGAGTTTTTTTCGTTTTCGGAATATGCATAAATGGTTTCTTTCTTGTTTCTAACTCTAAATAAGGGTGTATCTAAAATATATATGTGATTATTTTTTATTAAATCAGGAAAAAATTGAAGAAAAAAAGTTAANATTAGTAGTCTTATATGCATTCCATCAACATCAGCATCAGTAGCAATAATAATTTTATTATATCTAAGTCCGTTAATATCATTTTCTATGTTAAGAGCATGTTGAAGNAAATTAAATTCTTCATTCTCATAAACAACTTTTTTTCTAAGACCAAAAGTATTTAAAGGTTTNCCTCTTAAACTAAAAACAGCTTGGTAATCAACGTTTCTAGATTTTGTTATGGATCCACTTGCGGAATCACCCTCTGTTATAAAAATACATGAATTTAAGCGATCATTTTCAGAAAGCTTTGCATTATTAAAGTGAAAATGACAATCTCGTAATTTTTTATTATGTAGATTTGCTTTTTTAGCGCGTTTGTTGGCAAGTTTTTTTATTCCTGCCATATCTTTTCGTTCTTTTTCAGATCTTAAAATTTTATTTTGTAGGNTTTTTGCTGTTATAGGATTTTTATGCAAATAGTCATCTAGCTTTTTGATAAAATCATTAATAAAAATACGAACAGTTGGACCTTTTGGTCCCATATCGTTTGATCCAAGCTTTGTTTTTGTTTGAGATTCAAAAATGGGATTTTGAACTTTTATACTAATTGATGCAATGATAGAAGATCTAATATCATTTGCTTCATAATCTTTCTTAAAAAAATCACGAATAACTTTTACAATAGCCTCTTTGAAAGCAGCAAGATGTGTTCCTCCTTGAGTGGTATATTGTCCATTTACAAAAGAGTAATAATCTTCTCCATATTGTGTCCCATGTGATAGGGCAATTTCAATGTCTTTATCTTTTAGGTGAATTATAGGATATTCTAATTTTTCAGAACAAGTTTTTTTGCTTAACAAATCTAACAAACCATATTTTGAAAAAANTTTATTACCATTGAAATTAATTGTTAAACCAGAATTTAGATAGGCATAATTCCAAGCTTGATCAAGAATGAATTCGGGATTAAATTTGTAGCTAGAAAAAACTTTAGAATCTGGTTTAAATGTAATTTTAGTTCCATTTCGAATTGAGGTGTTTTCAACATTNTTATCAACAAAAATTTCTCCATTGTGAAACTCAACTTCTTTTGCCTTCCCCTCTCTGATTGTTTTTGCTATAAATATTTCAGATAAAGCATTAACAGCTTTTGTCCCAACACCATTTAATCCAACTGATTTTTGAAATGCTTTAGAATCATATTTTCCACCAGTATTAATTTTAGAAACGCAATCAATTAATTTGCCAATAGGAATACCGCGTCCATAATCACGAATAACAGCGCGATAATCATTAACCTTTATATCAATAGTTTTTCCATAACCCATAATATATTCATCAATGGAATTATCAATAATTTCTTTTAATAATATATATATACCGTCATCTTTAGAAGAGCCGTTTCCAAGTTTTCCAATATACATTCCAGGCCTAAGTCTAATATGTTCCTTCCAGTCAAGGGATTTTATACTGCTTTCATCATATTTAGCTTTAGACATAATTAAAATAAAAAACTAATTTTTGATTTTAGGATTTTCGTGTACTTTTACATAAAATTCAATAGTACTAGATTGTTTGTTTTTGCTGGATGCTCTTAATATAATTTTATGTATCTCTTTTTTAGCATCATTAATATCAGGTATCCAAGAGACTATATTGTTGTTCAGTTTAACATTAATAGATGAAGACTCAACAATTTCTAACGAGGAGCTTATTTGATTAAAATAGATAATTTCAGGTTCATATAAAAACTCTAATCCAACATAAGCATCTTTTTTAGGTGTATTAGTAAATTTCGGCTTTGAAAATACACGAAAATTAAGATTATAATCATTTTCAAAATTAATATTACCATCCGACAATCTTAATTTTAAATTGTGACTTCCTATTCTTGAAGAATCCGGCATCCAGCTTAGAGTATCTTTTTTTAATTCAAATCCTAGACTATTGTTTATCAAATCAATATCTATTACATCATTTAAATTTTTATCAATAACTTCTAAAACATAGTCAAATTGTTTATTGACTTCTACTAATAAAGTATCCTTT
>PAFF01000085.1 GCA_002704045.1 Fidelibacterota bacterium | reverse complement strand
AGCTTCTGCTGGCTGTTCACTAACATTTTGATATTCATAAATAAATGTAATGTTTTTACCTGAAATTGGTGCACCATATGAGTCTCTAAGCGTTGCCGTTACAGTTGAATTTGGATATTGTTGAGTATCAGCTTCATTATCAGAATATATTTCAGTTTCACTTACACTTAGATCTAAAGTGAAAAAATTTTGTACACTTGTGGGTGATTGTTCATCACAACTTAAAATTAAAATTAAACAAGCTAGACTTAACTTGATAATATTTGAAAAATATTTATTTATATTCATTTACTTCCTCACTATTTTCTTGGTTATCGTTACCAAAATCTTCAAAAATTTGTTCTGTTTCTAAATGTATTTCTGATTTATTAATTCCAGTATAATTATCTTTAACAATCTTTGGCGTAATTTGAATTATTAAATCTGTTGTTGATGTGATCTGTGACGTATGGGTGAAAAATCTTTGTCCAATTCCCCAAGGTATACGCCACAATAAAGGTACTTTACTTTGAACATTTATTTTACTTCCATTCAAAAGACCACCAATAATAATAGACTCTCCGTCTTGACTTCTTACTGTAGTTGTAGTAACACGTTTTTTCTCCCACGGAATATTTCGATCTGGCCCAATGAAGTCATATATGCTACTAACTTCAGGAGTAACAGTTGTGGTTATGTAACCATCAGTATTAACTGTTGGTGTAATATCAAGTTTTACACCCACTTCTGTTCTTTGTACTTGAACTTGTCCTCCCACACCACCGCTAGATAAAATATAGGGTACTATATCTACCATCCTGATTGTTGCAGAGTGGCCATTTAGCGTAACAACTTGAGAGTTAGCTAGAACACTAGCTTTATTATTTTTTAGTAGTAGATCTAAAGTAATATCAAATGCTGTGAGTTGTCTACTTAATCCAAAATCATTGTCACCACTAATTCTTTGGAAAGTCATTGATTCTGGTAATTGACCTAAAGTTTGCCCTTCCAATGTTTCTAAAACGTTACCCTGGTCATCCATTTCAAATGAACTACCTGGTAGCAAAGATCCTGTAGTCGCTCCATTGCCAAGATCTAGAGGCATTCCAGATTCAGCTAATATTAGTTGAAATTGTGATAACTTAGCCCAATCAATACCATTTTTATCATCCTCTGATAATGTCACTTCAATTAATTTAGCTTCAAGCATAATTTGTACTGCTGGTACATCAATTTTTTCAATTATGGATTGTATTTCAGCAATTTTTTTAGGACTGGCATTTATTAGCAGCTTATTACCAGCCTTATCAACTGTAATTTGATCGGTAATGTTTACTAATAAACTTGATACATCTTCTGCATTTGCATATTGAAGAGCTATAACCTGAGGAGTTATTCCTACATCTTCAGTTAATTTTTCATGGCTAGCGACTAAAATTGAATTTCCTAATATTTCATAACTCAGCCCTGATGCTCTGACAACCATATTAATAGCTTGATCAATTGGTACATCTTCAATATGAATTGTTAATTTGTCTTTTTCATTAACATTGGGACCTGTAACTATATTGTATCCACTTTGTTCTGCAAGCATCTGTAAAAGTGCTGGTAAATATGTATCTACAGCATGAATATTAATTTTAGGAAGTGATTGGTCATTATCATTTGATGTTAGAATATTTTTAGGTAATTCTTCAGCTTTCATTAGACCTGACATGGGATCTATAATGCCATCAGCAAATAAATTGTTTATCAGAAGTGCTAGAGTCAATATAATTATTTTCATTTTATTAATCTTTCCATTTAATTATTATTTAATTTTGAATTGCATTAGGTTTGACAGAAAATGAATATGTCTCATCATCTTTTTTATATTTCATTTCTGTTTTTGTTACGAGTACTACTTTTCCACCGCCAAGCGTATCACCTTCAAAAAGATTATGATAATTATTCTTAAATTTAACAGTGGCTCTAGGTATTGAATTTTCAGTTTGAGTTATATGCAGTAGTTTAATGGATTTTAAACTACTACCACCATAGTTGAAATCTATTCCTTCAAAATTAATTACGTTAGATAAATCAACTGGATTTTTTTTCATTTTGAACTTAAATTTTTTTCGATCCTGATAAGTATCTTCTAGATCATTAACTTTCTTTTGTAATTTGTCATCTGTTCCAATTTCATCATTCAAATATGTATTCCATAACCTGTTCTTTTGGTCATTATATTTGTATATTTTATATGAATAAAATAAAATCATTAAAAATGATACAGCCAATGAGGCATTCCATATAAATATTGTTCGTTTATCCATATTTTACCTTAATTTTTCATTTTATTTAAAGATATAGTTGCAAGTTCAAGCTTTACTATTTGATCAGGAAGCTTATTTAATTGATTAGTATTTGTTACTCTTTCGTAACCATTTACAATTTCAAATTCTATAATTTCAATTAGACGGTCACTTTTTTCCAATTCAGTAATAAATTTACCAAGTTTTTCATATGAGCACTCAATTTCAATGTAATAGGAAGTTATAGTTTTATTTTTTCTTCTATCATTACTGAGTGGTCTCATATTTAAAGGATCTTTGATATTAAGTTTATGCAAAATGTCAGTAAGATCATTTAAAAAAGGCATTTTCTCATGTGATTTATTAATTTTTCTATTTACGTTTAAATTTTGTTTAAAAACTTGATATACTCTATCTAGGCTTTGAGATAAAATTTGAGCTGTTATAAATTTTTCATTGACAACTTTTTGTTCGCCCTCTAAATCGTATATTTTATCAGGTTTGTAAGATAATAAAAATGTTTCTCCTACCCAAATTGAAATAGAAAAAATGAATATTACAGTAACTAGTATAATGTTTCTTTGCATAATGATTATGTTCTTTTATCTTTTTTTGATTTTTTTGTTTTTTTATTTAGCTTCAATTCAATTTCAAAAAATAAAAATTCTTGACCTTGCGATTTATCTAGCTGAGATCTTTTTAATTCTGTTGATGAAAAATCATTGGAAAATTCAGGATTACTTTCAAGAACATCAATAAATTTTTCTATGATTGTAAATGCTTTCTCATCAGGATATAATCTTGCAATTGCTGAGACTACTAATCGTTTTTGTTTGTGGTGTACATTTATTATAGTCATATCATCAGGAATGATTCTAGCTAATTCCTTTAGTTTTTTTGACCATATTATTCGTTCTTCTTCAATGACATAGAGAGATTCAATATCAGATTTAGCAAGATTAATTTGCCCATCCTTTTTTAATGTATTTGTTTTTTCTATAATATCAGTTATTGTGTTTTCTCTTGATTCTATTAGGTTGCTTAAACTAATATTAATTGCAATGAACCAACCAAGCAATAAGGTAAAAATGAAAGCAACGGATCCAAATAAAATCCATCTTTGCTTTTCTTCTTTTATAGCTGACAGTTCTGCTCGACTCACTGTTTGGTTTAAATTAATAAAAATAAATTTGTTCATTTACTTTACCTCCAAACTATGTAAAGCTAATCCTACCGAAATAGCATATTGTGGTGGATTCTCAANAACATTTGAAGATGAAACTTTTTGAAAAGGGTTNAATATTTCAACATCNACGTTTAAGTTATCTGCAATAAAGTTTTTCAAGCCNGGNAACATAGCTGANCCACCTGATAAATAAAACTTATTGAAAAAAACTTGGTTATTTGATTTGACATAAAANCTTAATGTTTTTCTTATTTCATCAGTTAAATTTGTAAGTATAGACTTTTCTGCNATTTGAAGATTNAGNGAATNAGTGGGTTCATTCTCTTCTCCAATAGTTTCAGTTTTACTATTTAAGCCATTATTNATTTTGAAATTTTCAGCAGTTTCATAATCCGAAGAATTTTTTTCCATTAANTATTTATTAAAATGATATCCAGCNANNTTTATTTCTCTAGTAAAAAATGGAAGTGTNTTTCCATAAACTACTANTGTTGAACTTTGGTTTCCTACATTNAAAATAACATCTGCTCCCTCTTCATTNTGATCATAATTATGATTAAAGCAATTTACAAGGGCTATTGGNTCTGCATCATATATATTTGATTTAAACCCAGAATCAAGAAGNATTTGATTATGTTGATTAACAGTATTTTTTGTTGTTGCCACTAAAAGNACATTNACTTTGTCAATTTCATTTGGATCCTGACCCATTATGTGNTAATCAATTATAGCTTCAGTTCCNTCAAGNGGGATATGTTTTTTTGCTTCAAATTCCAANGATTGTTCAAGTTCTTCTTTGCCCATTTCTAAGGTAGTGAGTTGTTGTATGGCAATATTTGATCCAGACATAGATGATATCACATTTTTNAGTTTTCTAGGTTGNAAATTGAANTCAGTACTTAAATTTTGGATAGCGCTAACCCATTGAGCTTTAGTTATATTTTCAGGATCAAATCTATTTAAATCATCATAAATATTTTTGATGCCAATATTTTTTAATGANACTTGTTCATTGTTNTTTTCTAATTCAANCATTTTTAAATTTGAGTAACCAAAATCTATTCCTAGACTCATTTTAATCTCCCGATGTTTGTTTCATACTTTGAAGTGATATATTTATTTCATTTGTACCATTATCATATTCAATTGCAGGATAAAATGGTGGTGGATCACAAAGTAGATTTTCATCATAATGATAACTTTTATCGTAACCTATTTCNCCTGTATAATAAGGTGCATCGCTTCTTCTTACATAGCCCCTATATTTTTGTACAATACTACCCCATAAATAAATAGTTCCTCTAGAATCAGTATTTGTATTGTTAGTACCAAAAATATTTATTCCTCTATCATCNCCCCAAGGNGGTTGAGATGAACTTTCTGGTGCAAAATCACCATCATAATCNCCATGATTTGCTGTAACATTTGTTGTATTTTGAAAATAATGTGCTACGAANGACTCATTTAAAGCNATAATNCCTGCATTAATTGATATATGTGTTCCAAAGGTACTATTTCGAGCTCCGTTTGCTCNTGTATTTGCAATAATTACATTTGCTCCTGATACTAACCCCATAATATTATCAGTGTACTTAACATCNCANTCTGCCTCAGGTTGTTGATTTTGCAAGTTCCCTACATATCCNAAAGTTTGTGAATCTTTATTAATGAGATCATTNGTTATCCATATATTATTCCACAANGTATCAATCTCAGCAATTAGNCCTCTACTCGCATGTCTTTTGTATGTAGTNAATTCATCNGTTACAACAGTATATCTTCCTTTGTATGTACCATGAACGCGTACNGGACCNTCCTTAACATAAATTACNGTGGGTCTNTTTAGNAATCGTTCTTCATCAAGCANTAATGATTCGTCATCAACATTTCCAAGATTATCTAAAGGNTGAAAATCAAAATGACTCATTCCGTGTTGTCCTCTNACATGATTTAAAAGTGCACTTTCATCACCAGTATGNTTTGATCTTGAATGATANGATTTTAATGAATCATTGTANGCTCTACAATTNTTTATATTACTTATACAAGCTGAATTGATTTCATCATCATTAGCATCCCAAATACCATCGCTATCTTCATCATAAAAAATTTCTCCATCAGCATTTGGACCAAAGTTCCCATCAAGATCTTCTGGCCCTGGAAGAACGAAGTCACTTAGACCTATTCCAGGTTTAAGATGTGGAGGCATTAAATACCACCATTGCTTTACTCTGACGGAGCCGTTGTCTTTAAATTCAATATCTGTCATAACTAAAGTATCTTTTATTCCTACACCAATTTTTGAACCAGCATCATAGATTAAAGCAGCATTATTTTTTAGAATTTCATAACCAGTAGGTGGCAGTTTGACTGGAGGCACAGTCGTTGTATCTATATTTTGAGATCCGCCAAACAATTGACTGAAACTGTAACAGGAGCCGTTTAAATCAATTTGTGGAATATTTTCTGTAAAAAGCAGTTGAGCTCCATTAAAGTCAGGACAGCCTGTAAATGAGGACGTCACAATTTGTGAATTTGATTGAATAACTCCTTCTAACGCATCTCCAGCATAAAAATTAACTGATCTTCTTACTGGTGGACTACCAGGATCAAATGTAAATGGTGCACCACCAGCTTTTTCTGAATCTGTTAGGTACATATATTTACCCAATGTTTCAGGTTGGCCTTTAAGCGTTACTTCTCTTGAAACTGTTAGGTTGTTACCAAAATTTTTATAGGAGTATACCCCTGTTACAGTTGCATTTCTATCACCATCATCGCTGAACCATACTTGATGATCTTCATAATTACCAAAATACTTATTTTCATATTTTTCAGAATTTACAAGACTTCCATCTAGAGTAGTATCTTGTGTTAAAGTAGCGCTGTATAAAACAGGTAGTGCGCTTTCTGCAATCCCTGTTTCAGCATTGTATAAAGCTTGAGTAACTGCAATTCTATACTTTAAGTTTAAATTTTTATTGTTAATCCATAAAAAATATGATAATACTAGTCCAGTGCTTACACCAATAAATATAATTGATATTGGTAATGCAAAACCTTTTTTTATGTCGTTGTAAAACATTCTAAATTGACCTCAAATACATATTTTGAGAAAAAACTCTATCATTAAAATTCATTTTTTTGATGATTCTTTGATCATCATTTGAAGAGAGTTTTACTGAAACATCAAAATTAATTTCAAAATAATTTGTTCTTAATATATTGTTTCCTGTATCGGAAAATCCAAGGACTTGGTTTGCACTTCTTCCAGTACATTTTGGCGTAAAATTAAATGTAACTTCATATTTATCATTATCAAATAGATTGAAACCTGATGATAGTATAGGTTCATCATTATATGTCATTCCATATTGATTGTTTTCTCTATAACTTTCATAGTTCCAGACAACTGCATTGTTTTCTACACTTTTATTGTAAATATCAATTTGCCAACTACCAAATAATGATTTAATGTTAACACTATCTGCATCCTTGACATCTGATGTTATCATATCCATAACATTGGTAGAATAGTGTTTTATATCTTCAAATAATGCATCTCTTTCAATATTCTTTGTAACATTTGCAGAAATGTTCATCAATCCAATAAAAATTGAAGATGCAATTATTAATGTCGTAATCATCTCAATTAAGGTGAATCCTGAATATAAGTTAAATTTCATTAGTATATAATTTGTGTTACATAAAAATAAAGAGTGTCTTTATTACTGTAAGCATCTTCCCATCTTATTTCAGTTGTTAAATCAGCTCTTCTAGCACTGGAAACACCAGTCTGAGCTATTTTTATATCATAGCAGGTTTCAGCTTCAACAATACAATTATCATCTATATCTTTGTCTAGACAATAGAAATCATTATGTAGATTATTATTTGAATAATTAATACAATTGGTTGTCATCGATGGAATTTCATTTGAGGCTATTCTACCTTTCCAAAAATCAGTATATCCTTTTAAAGTATCGAAAGCTTGTTCTTTAATTCTTAGTTTATAAAGGGCAGTTTTAGCATTAACCATACCTGTTAAAATGAAACCAGCAACAATGCCTGTTATGAGAATAGCAGTTAAAAGTTCGACATAGGTAAATCCTGATTTTAAATTTATGAACACCGTATTAAAAAATTCCTTTTTCAAACAATTCTTTATTTTCAGCTATTTCCAAAGCTGCAGTTCTTTCAATCACACCCATACTTAATAATCTTTGGAGATCTTGATCTAAACTTTGCATACCTTCTTGACCTCCTGCTTGAATCACAGATGGAATTTGATAGATTTTATCTTCCCTAATTAAATTCTTAATTGCAGAATTAGCAACCATGATTTCACCTGCTGGCACTCGACCTTTTTTATTTTTAATTGGCAGAAGTTTTTGTGCTATGACAGCAATTAAACTTTCTGATAACATTGATCGAATTTGGTCTTTCTGACCAGCTGGAAAAACATCAATAATTCTATCAATTGTTTTTACAGCGGAAGATGTATGCAATGTTGACAAAACTAAATGTCCCGTTTCAGCAGCAGTTAGAGCTAATTGTATAGTTTCTAAATCTCGCATCTCTCCAACTAAAATTACATCAGGATCTTCTCTTAAAGCTGATTTAAGTGCGTTTGCAAAACTATGAGTTGATTGACCTAGTTCACGTTGGTTGATTAAAGAATTTTTTGAAGAGTGATAGTACTCTACTGGATCCTCAACCGTTATTATGTGAGCATTCTTTTGTTCGTTCACATTATCAAGCATTGCAGCAAGAGTGGTAGATTTCCCGCAACCTGTTGGACCTGTTAAGAGTATTAATCCCTTATCCATCATTGATAATTGATTAATGATAGGGGGAAGATTTAATTCAGTAGAACTTTTTATTTCATTTGGTATAGCTCTAAAAACAGCAGATATACCATTTATTTGATAAAAAAAGTTCACTCTGAATCTACCTTTGTCATCCAACTTTGTAGAAAAGTCTAATTCTAATCTTTCCTTAAACGCTTTGAGCTGTTCTGAAGATAAAACTTCATCTCTGATAGTTTCCATTTCACTAAGAGTCATTTCCGGTAAGTTCAACTTATTCATTTTTCCATCAATCCTCACCATTGGAATTGATCCTACGCTTAGATGTAGATCAGAGGCATTTTGCTCGAGGGCATAATTCAGTAGATCCTTGATCATTTTATTTATTGACTTTGATCTTTTTGACCGTACCCAGTATATGAGCCTTCTTCCCAATTAAAGGTTAGAGACTTACCTTCTCCACCAGCCATATCAGGAAGACTTGTTGCAGTTATTGTACCACCACTTAACATTCCACCTTCAACATCAGGCCAGCTACAATCGAATTCCCATTTTTTTGTTGTAGACGTTTTTATATCCAAATATCCCTGAGCATTCATTTCTTGCCAATCAGCAGGCCAATCTTGTTGTTCTTGATAAAAAATTTCTGCACTTTGTGCAATATTTTTAATTTGAACTTTGGCATCGGATGCATACCCTCTTTCAACATATCTAAAATATGCAGGAATTGCTATTGTAGCAAGAATACCTATGATAACAACAACTATCAAAATTTCAACTAATGTAAAGCCTTCACGCATTTTGGTTTTTATTAAATTCAAAACACTATTCTCCTTATTTAAAAATTTAAAAAAATTAATTCACCTTAAAGCAGGTCTTTAATTTATCATTATTATAATTAAATAACAATTATGCTTTTTGTTTCAAAGTGTATCATTTTATATTATTTGAATTACATATTGATACAAAACAAGCAAAAGAAAGAAAATTACTTTTCGTATATTGATTGGGATGTATTTTATAATAAAAATTAAATTGGGATAAATTACCTATGAAAAAACTTACAGTGCTAATATGCGTATTGACTTTTGTAAATGCAGAGGTTTTTGATTACATCAAAAGTAATAATACAATCCACTTTTCTATAGGAGAATTGAATCTTGAAAATATTGATAACTATACCAGGATTAAAGATCATAATGTAGGAACTTTATTAAATGATGGTATGCCTGAATTACCAGTATATTCAACATTTTATCAAATACAAGAAGGAATAGAATATAATATTTCTTACATAATAAATGATTCCTACAAAATAGAAGATATTAATATTTATCCTGAACAATCAGTTGAGAAAGCAACATATGATAATAATTTAAATAAAAATTTTGATTTTTATTCGTCAAACAATGCCTATCCAACCAAAAATTTAAATGTTTCTGATGATATGACAATGAGGGATGTTAAATTTATTCAAATAAGTTTTGTTCCTTTTAAATACTATCCACACTTACAACATTTAGAAGTTTTCAATGATGTAGATATAATAGTGGAAGAAGTTGGCAATGATAATCAATCAAACGAATTACTTATTTCTCAATCCTTTGAAGATCTTTATGATAGTTTTTTAATTAATTACGAAAGAGATGAAGATCCAATATATCAGCAGCCAGCAATTTTATATATTGGTAGCAGTTCTGCAATAAATAATTCTTATTTTCAGGATCTTTTACATTGGAGAAAAGAAAAAGGGTATATTGTATATACGGCTACAACTAGTCAAACTGGAACAAGCACATCAAGTATTAAAAATTACATACAAGAAGCATATAATTCTTGGATTCCAAAACCAGAATTTGTTACATTGATAGGTGATGATGGAGGATCTTACAGTGATATACCGACATACTTTGAAAATTGGTCGGGATATAATGGAGAAGGAGATCATCCTTATTCACAGCTTGATGGAAATGATTTGATGGGTGATGTCCTTTTAGGTAGAATATCTGTTAGAAATACAAATGAATTAAATGTTATTTCAAATAAAATAATTCATTATGAAAAAGCAACGTATATTTCTTCCACAGGTACAGATTGGTACGAAGGTGCTGCATTAGTTGGTGATCCATCAAGTTCAGGAATGTCAACAATTATTACCAATGAATATATAGATGAAACAATGACAGCCTATGGTTTTGATGATATAAGAACTAAATATTCGGGAAGTTTTGGATCTTGGATGCAAAATGAATTAGCAGCTGGTGTTGCATATTTTAATTATAGAGGGTACTGGGGTGTAAGTGGATTTGGTAATGGAAATATTGATGCTGCAAATAACGGATGGAAGTTACCTTTTGCTTCATTTATTACGTGCGGAACTGGAAGTTTTGCATCTGACAATGCTTGTTTATCGGAATATTTTTTGAGAGCTGGAACAATATCTAACCCTAAAGGTGCAGTTGCAGCTATTAGTACTGCTACCTTAGGTACTCATACCGCATTCAATAACGCTGTTAATATGGGAATTTATTGGGGGCTATTTCCAATGAAAGCTGAGACAGTAGGTTTGGCAGTGCACTATGGAAAATTACATTTATATTTAACATATCCAAGTGACCCCAATAATAGAGTAAGTATTTTTACGCACTGGCATAGTTTGATGGGTGATCCAGCTACAAATTTATGGAAAGATACACCATCAAGCTTAAATGTAAATTATCAATCTGTCATTCCATATGGCACAAATTATGCTACAATCAATGTAACTAACAATGATGGTTTATCTGTTGAAAAAGCTAGAGTGACACTTTTAAATAATAATGAGTCAATTTTTCAAACTATGTTATCAGATCAAGATGGGAATGTTACTTTTGATTTAACCAATGTGAGTCCAGGAAGCATAACTTTAACAGTTACAAAGCAAGACTTTATTCCATATCAAGATAATATAAATTTATCACAAGAAGTTGAATCAATTAATATAGATTTTTCTCAAGTTTCATATAGCCAAATTTTAGGTGACAGTGATGAAACAATAAATCCAGGTGAAATTTTTGATATATCGCTACCGCTTAAGAATTTTGGTTCATCTGATTTGAACAATATTAGTGCAGCATTAACAACTAATTCTAACAGTATAAATATTTTATCAAACGATATTGAATATGGTGATATTATGCAAGGAGAGACTATAAATTCTAACGCATTTAGAATTGAGATTTTATCATCAGTAATTGATTTAGAGGAACTAGGATTAAAATTAGTCATTTCTAGTAATGATGTTGAGAATTGGAGTGGTTTGGTTCCAGTTGAAGTTAGAGGTCCTTATTTGATTGTAGATCAGATAAATTATAGTGGCGATGGTCTTTTCAATCCTGGCGAAATAGTTGAAGTTGAAGTGGTTCTTAAAAATAATGGTTTTAAAGCATTAGAAAACATTTCTGGTTCAATCTTTTACGAAGGAGGAAATTTTAATATCAGTGATGAAATTGGGTATTGGGATATTATTAATCCAGGAGAATCTATAGCTAGTTATGATAATTTTGTAATTCAGTCAGATGATGCTATTATAAATGGTAGTATATTAACTTTAGACTTAGAATTAGTATCTGATCAAGGTTATGATAGAATTGAACCTTTACCAATTCAAGTAGGTAATGTATCGCAAATTGAGCCTTTGGGTCCTGATAATCACGGTTATTATATTTTTGATTCTGGAGATTTGGGTTATGATCAAGCCCCTTTTTATGATTGGATTGAAATTGATCCAGATTTAGGAGGCTCTGGCACAAGTTTAAATTTCAATGATAGTGGTGATGGTAATTTTTCTAGTTCTACATCAGTGGTTGATTTGCCTTTTACATTTTATTTTTATGGCGAACCTTACAATCAAGTTAGTATTTGTACAAATGGTTGGATTGCGTTTGGTGAATCTGAAATGGAGTCATTTAGAAATTATTCTATTCCAGGTGCTGGAGGACCTCTAAAAATGGTTGCTGCATTTTGGGATGATTTGAGAACTAGTAATAATGGTCAGGTATATTATTATTATGATCCGTCAAATGGTTATTTTATTATTGAATGGTCAGCAATGAAAACAGATTATGCAAATTCGACTGAAACCTTTCAAATTATTTTAATGGATAATGGCGTTCCACCTTTTGGAGATGGTGAAATAAAAATTCAGTACAAAGATTTTAATAACACCTCTGTTGGAGATTATACGCAATACACACCTGTTCACGGGGCATATTGTACTGTAGGTATTGAAAATCACTTAGGTAATGATGGATTGCAATACACTTTCAATAATGTTTATCCAACTGCTGCTATGCCTTTATCGGATGGTGATGCAATATTGATCACTACAGACTCAGGTCAACCAATTTTGATGGGTGATGTTAATCAAGATGAAGCTTTAAATATTCTAGATGTTATTAATATGGTTAATCATATCATCAACTTTGAAGGTTTAGATTCACTTCAACAGTTTTTAGCTGACGTTAATGAAGATGGTGTAATTAACATTCTTGATGTGATAAGTGTTATTAATACAATATTAGAAGATTAAATTTTAATTATAAAACCTTCTAGTAATGGAAATTATTGTACTAGTAATTTTACTCCTTTCTTTTGTTACTTATGGAGTTATTGAATTTCACAAACATCAATCTGAATTACATTCTATACCAATAAGAATTCATGTAAATGGTGCTAGGGGTAAATCAAGTGTTACAAGATTGATTGCAGCTGGTTTAAGAGCTGGTGGAATTAAAACAATTGCCAAAACAACTGGCTCTGCTCCTAGAATAATAGATGAATATGGAGAAGATCATATTATTCATCGAATTAGAGCTGCATCCATAGGTGAGCAAATCAAATTAATAAAAGAATTTGCTAGGCAAAAACCAGAAGCTATTGTCATGGAATGTATGGCTGTTCAACCTGAATATCAATGGGTAACTGAACAAAAAATGATGAGATCAACCATTGGTGTAATAACCAATGTCAGACCTGATCATTTAGATGAAATGGGCTATGATTTGGAAAGTATTGCATTGTCTTTATCAAATACAATTCCATATAATTCAAAATTTATAACTGCAGAAGAAAAAATAGTGAGCCCCCTAAAAAGTATCACCAAGTCAAGAAATTCTACTTTCCATCAGTCAAAACCCAATGATGTAAGCAAAGAATATATGATGAAATTTCCTTTTTTAGAGCACGCAGAAAATGTTTCTTTAGCGTTAAAAGTGTGTGAGAAGGTTGGAATTAAAAAAGATATTGCACTAAATGGAATGATTGAAACAAAGCCAGATCCTGGAGCATTGGAAATTATTAACATTAAATCTTCAGAAAGTAGAATTTTTTTTGTAAATGCCTTTGCTGCTAATGATCCTCATTCAACTTTAATGGTTTGGAATATGATGGTTGAAAGATTTTCAGATAAAAAAAAATGTATTTTCTTAAATACTAGAGAAGATAGATTATATAGAACAAATCAATTGTTGGATCTTTGTTTTAATAAATTAAAACCAGAAAAATTGATAATTAGGGGCGATAATATTTTAAAATTAATTCCAGATAATATAGATTTAAACGTAAAATACAAAATATTTTCATCATCTGAACAAACAGAAACCATTATTAATCATATGAAAAACTACAATGATTATTTTATTATGGGTATTGGAAACATTGTTGGTTGGGGAGATGAATTCATTGAGGAATTAAAAAAATAATGAGTGAATTTATAGTAGCATTATCAATAGGTTTGGGTATGATAATAAGTTTGCTTTTAACTGAAATTATTGGTTTAACAGCAGGCGGTATTATAGTACCAGGTTGGATAGCTCTTCATCTTCACAATCCACTAAGTGTTGTGATAACATTTAGCATTGCATTGATTGTTTTTTTTATTGTTGAAATAACTTCAAAATTTATGTTTATTTATGGCAAAAGAAGATTGGTTATGTCGCTTCTTCTTGGTTTTATTTTTGGTTTAGTTTTTAATAGTTTTATTTCAAATTTTCTTCTTGAGAATTTTTCCTATAAAATTTATAGTATTGGTTTCATTATTCCAGGGATGATTGCAAATTGGATGAGTAGGCAAGGTGTTGTTAGAACAATAACAATAATTTTTATAAGTTCGCCAATTGTCCAACTAATAATTATGGTCTTAACTAATGGTAAAATAATAGATGTTTAGGCCTGTCAATCAAAGAGTATCTATTTTAATTACTATAGCGTTAATTAATTTATCTTTATTTTTTTGGGTATCTTCATCTAGATCTCCTAAATATAGTTTAGGATATAAACAAAAAATTGAATCAGCTGAATTATTTAATGAATCTATTGATATAATAAGAGAATATCAAATTTTAAGAGAAAATTTTGTAATCGATAAAGAAGATGATCCATTTTTAAGTGGTTTAATTGGACCATCAACAACATTAATAACTACTTCATTAGCAAATTTGAGGAGTAAGCAGACAACAATTAATCCCAATATTGCTGCTATGGTTGTACAATTATTCTACGAATCAAAACTTAAACCTGGAGATACAGTAGCAGTTGGTATGACAGGATCTTTTCCTGCACTTAACATCGCCTTTTTATCTGCCTGTAAAGTAATGAATATAACACCAATAGTTATATCATCTGTTGGTTCATCAAGATGGGGAGCTACAGATCCATATTTCACCTGGTTAGATATGGAAACATTATTATATAATGAAGGTGTAATCAATTCAAAATCTATTGCAGCTTCATATGGAGGTGTTGCAGATAGAGCAAAGGGTTTAAAATCAGAGGGGATAGATTTTTTATGGGAAGCAATCTACAGGAATAAGATTAATTTCTTGGAGTCAAATAAGCTTTCAAGCGCAATTGAGAAAAGACTAGCAGAGTATAATAAAATACTATCAATTAATAAATACAATGCATATGTTAATATAGGAGGTGCAGCGGCTAGTATTGGTCAATCGGTAAATGCTAAATTAATACCAAATGGAGTGTCAAGTTCAAATGACATTGGTGACTTGATCGGTAATAGTGTAATTAAAGAATTTTTAATAAATGATGTGAAAATCATTCATTTATACAATACTATAGAATTGGCTATGAAGTATCAACTAAAAGTTTTTCCAGATAAGTTTTATGATCTAGGAAATGGGCCAATCTACTTTGAGCAAAGGTATAATATGCTCTACACCTATATTGCATTATTAATAACACTATCAATACTCGTTGGTATTAGTGTAGTAACACATAAACAAATTAAGGTGAGGATGACATCTCATGAATCAGAATCTTTATTATAAATATTTTTTATTAATATTATTTACATCATTATTTGGGGAATCTTTTAATCCCCAAGAAATTAACTTTAAAGAAAACTTAATTTTAAATGAAAAAGAGAGAGAATATTTTTTATTATATAAAGATGATTTAAATTATAAAATTACTGGTCCCAAAAGATTAGAAATAATTTCAAGAAGAGCCATCCCAGAATCTTCAAATCGAAAATATAATTTTGGTTATATTTTATCTTATGATGATCTAGATGACATAGAAATCAATCACAAAAAATATAAAAAAGATTTTTTATATTCAAAAGATCATCCAGGTCATGGCTATACTCAAGCAGGTAAAACTATACTGAATATACCTCCCGGTGAACATAATTTAAAATTAATTCCAAGTTATAGAGGCAAGCCTGTTTTAGTTCGAATTGTTAAAAAAATGTTTAAAAATACAGAAGGTATCACTGAAATGATTTTACCTGATGAAGATATTGTTGTAAATGAATTGCAATTTAATAATAAAAAAAGAAATTATTTTGAAATAGAAAAAAACAATTTATTATCATTTAGTACTTATTCAAATTTAGATATTTCATTTTATGGTAGAATCGAAGAAAATAATATTCTTAATAATAATTTTTATCAATTAGAAATATTAGAAAATAATAGGCAAAAG
Organism: Fidelibacterota bacterium; assembly: GCA_002704045.1. Lineage (GTDB taxonomy): Bacteria > Fidelibacterota > Marinisomatia > SCGC-AAA003-L08. The sequence continues at coordinate 19,569 of PAFF01000085.1, read as the reverse complement.
TGTTTTGTAGTTGATTTTTATAATAATGAATCAAGCAAGGGAAAAATTTTTCAATTAAAAAGTAAAGATGACCCATTTTCAATTAAGTTAATAGAATCTTCAAACCCTGTACATTTAAGGGTACTTAAAAATACTCCCTATGATTAAAAAAATAATATACCTATCATTAAGTCTAGCATTTAGCTCTTATTTGCCTGACGATTTCATATTAAAAACTACAATTGGCTATAATAATAACTTTTTAAATTTTTCAAAATATGAAATGGATCAATCATCAAATGATGTATCTATTTTAGGAGATTCTGAAACATTTGATTCTCATATAATAGGTAATTCATTAAATTACTCAAAAAATCTAAAAATAATACCTATCCTACTGGACTTGAATTTTAGTTCAATTAATTATATTCAATCAAAAGATAAATCATCTTTTAAGTACTCAATAAATTTATCATATAAAATCAAAAGTTATAATTGGTTTAAAGTAGGCTATAAAAATAGTCCTAAAGTATATTTAAAAATGTACAATGACTTGGATCAGAACAATATACCGCTTTTACCAACTGATTTTAGCAGTGAAAAAATATTTTTATCATATTCATATCCAATACATAAAGGTATTTGGTTTAAATTGCAATTAAGTAATTCGTCTATCTATTTTAATTCTTTTTTTACAGAATATGATTTAGTTATTAATGACCTATATTTAAAATGTTTCAATTTATTAAATGGAAAAATTAATATTTCATATAAATTTTTAGTGGCTGATAATGTTTCATTTAATTCTGGATTAAAATCTAATTTGAATGATAGATCGTATTTAGAAAAAATCTTTGGATTTAATTTTAATTTAAGTAAAAGTTACAAAATTACTATTTTTTCAAAATTAAGAGAATATGACTCAGAAAACGAATCTGATATAGTTCACTTTGGTAGATGGCATCATCATATTGATATAATTCAAAGGATAAATAAAAACATTAATGATAATCTTAAATTTTCTATCTATTCTAAATATTTTCAAAGGAATACAAAATCTCCTTACGACTACACAATTGATTTAAAAAGTTTTAAAGGGTTTGAGATTGGCTTAGATATAATTTTAAATTTGACGGATAAAATTTATGAAGTTAGTTATTAAATTAAATTACAAGTTATTATTTATTTTTGCATTTGCATTATTGCAATTTTGCAATTCTCCATCAACACCAATACTATCAACTGAAGCTAGTACTGTAAAAGTTAATAGTATTGTTAATTATGAAACTGGTGGTTATGTTCGCGATGTAAAAATTAAGAATTCAATTTTAGGAGTTGCTGCTGATCAAAATGGATATTTTTTACTCAATATAAATGTGAATGATAGTGATTCAATTTTAAGTTTAGACACACTTATCCATAATAAGGACATTGTTACAAGTTTTGATGATTCAGCATATGAAATTGAGTTTTCCAATGATGGAGAATTTGCTTTTATTTTAGATCCATTAGACAAGGTGTATTTACAACCACTTGATTACGATCCAGCTGAATTTCCCATAGTTACTTTATCTACTCTTTTAAGAAGTATTGAGGTAGGCAGTTCTGATCCAGATAAATTGGTTTTTTACTCTCTTGTTAAACATCTTGAAACGCTTGAAGGAGATGTTCCTTCTTTTTCTACATCAATAGTAACTCAATGGTGTACTGTAGATATTCCTTATATTTATTCGTGTATTGAAACTTCTATTGATAGTTTATCTTATTATCAATCTAATATTTCTTTTTCAGATCCTTTTTTGACTTCTTCAAATGATCAGCTTGGAGTAGAGGTTTTTAAGCAAAATAATAATCCTGGATGCTTTAATAATGGCACGGAAATATCAGATATAGATAAAGTTGGATGTGAATTTATGAATTATACTTGGGTAGATGTATTAGAACCTTTTAGTTCATTCGATACTCCGGCAACAACAGAAACTGTATATTCATATGATAATTATTTCTTTGCAGGTTTATCTGATGATAAGGGATGTTACATTACGTTACTTGATGATAATGGTAGTCAAATTAGTAACTTATCAATAGCGGAAGGATATTCGATTAATGACATTCATGTATTCGATAATTATTTGGTTTTAGCCTGTAAGTCTGACGGAATTTTAATTTATGAAATAGCTGGTAGTGAATTTAATCTATTGGGTGAGGTTGAAACAGAATACACATATAGTGCTAAATTTTTTAACAATAATACAATTATTGCGGGTACCAGACAGGGTATTCAAATAATTAATTTTGGAGATTAACAATGAAATATAGTTTATTTATAATTTTATTATATGGTGCAGCTTTTACACAGTTTAATTGGCAAGATAATGGATTACCTGTTAGACAAGGTGGACATATTGAATGGCAAAGAAGTGGTGCAGTAGGCAATGATGGTGAGATGATATATGTTTGGTCAGATACTAGAAATGGAGTTCGAGATATCTTTGCTCAAAAAATCGATTTTGCTGGAAATGATGTATGGGAAGCATCCGGTCAACCAGTAGTTTTAGCAGATGGTAGACAAGAAGATCCAATAATTGTATCCGACGATAATGGCGGAGCTTACATAGTTTGGATTGATTATGAAGATGAACCTGAAATTGGAGACGTTTATGCTCAGCATATCCTTTCAGATGGAAGTTTGGCCTGGGATCCGCGCGGTGTTGCACTTAGTAATGCACCTGGAGCTCAAGTTTCCCCAAATATTTGTAAAGATGGTCAAGGTGGAGCCTATGTGATATGGGATGATAGATCGCAATTTTCTTTAGGAGAAATATATGCTACTCACATTAGCAGTGATGGTTCAGTAGTAAATCCTGGTGGTGGAGTAATCATAATGAATCATTTTTCATCAATGCAAGCTGGAAGATCAGGGATAAGTTTAGAAACAGGTGGAAATGGTCACGCTGTTTTAGGCTGGGCTGATGATAGAAATAGCTCAGGTTTTTATGAAATTTATACTCAAAGAATTGATCAAAATTGTAATACCTTATTATCAAGTGCAGATGCTGGGGGTAAAAATGTATGTAGTATAGGAACTGCTGAATTATTAACTAGGCACCCTAGAATAACATACATGAACGAAAATATAGTTGTAATGGTTTGGGAAGACTACAGGAATTCAAGCACTCCAGATGTTTATTTGCAACTAATAGATAATGATGGTAATTCTACTTTACAAGATAACGGTATACCTATATCGACATCTGAAAACTCTCAGTATCTACCTAGAATAAAAGCTGATTCTGAATATGTGTACGTTGTTTGGGAAGATTTAAGAAATCACCCAATTTTTAGTGATGTTTATGCTCAAAAAGTTAGTTTAGATGGTTCTGTGTTATGGCAAGAAAATGGGTTATCACTCTGTACAGAAAATAGAAAACAATATGGTTCTAGATTAACCACTGATGGTCAGGGCGGAGTCTATTTTGTGTGGTCAGATGAAAGAAACGCAAATTATCCTGAAGTTGAAGTTTTTGTTCAGCACGTTGGTTCAGATAATGAGGTTACTTTTACAGCTGGTGGTTTGTCAGTTTCTGAAGCAGAATACGTTCAATATAATCCACTTCTAAGGAAAGATGGATCAGGTGGCGTATTTGCTGTTTGGGGAGATCTCAGGTCAGGAAGTGATGCAATCTATGGTCAGCATATTTCTCAAGATAATGGTGTCAGCTTTTTAGAAAATGGGAAAGAATTGTATTTTGATATTGGGAATGATACACCGAAAGGAAAATCAGGTTCTGTTTATTTAGGCAATGGTCAGACATTAATTTTTTGGGAAGATTTAAGAGAAAACCCATTTAGAGTTCAAACGTATGGTAAAATAATTGATTCAAACTATGATCCAGAAAGTAATGTGAATGGTCAAAAATTAAGTGAGGTAGATTTTCAATATAGTCCAAAAGGAGTTAAAGTAGGTGATAATATCTTTTTACTATTTGAATCTGTAAATTCATATGAGCTTGAGCATCTTTATTACCAAGTTTTAGATCAAAATTTAAATATATTAAATGATCCTCAAGGCAGCGATGTATATGATGCAATGACGCCTCAAATCAATTCTCAAGTCATTGAGAATCAGGGAAGTGTTTACGTAGGATATTCTGATTTAAGAGATTGGGCACAATATGATATTGCAATTCAGAAGTTTGATTCTGATGGAAACACTCAATGGGGTAGTGAAGGCATATTAATATCTAATGATAATGATGACTTTTTAGAATCTATTGTTCCATTGGCTGGTGGCGGTTGTATTGTTTTTTGGACAGGAGGATCACTTCTAAATGATGAATCTTTAAATATATATTATCAAGCATTTGATGAATCTGGTAATACTCCAGCGGGATGGAGCGATGAGCCACAGATTTTAACAAATGATTTAGGTATACAAAACAACGCTGAGGCAATATCTCATTCTGATGGTATATTCGTAACTTGGAATGATTATCAAAACGGAAATGCTGACATTTTAGTTCAATTTATCAATAATGACGGAACAATCACAGGACCAGAAAACGGAAGTGTAATGGCAACGGAAAGTACTGATGAGTATAATCAAGTTCTTACCTACAGTGAAAATGATAATGAGGTTTTAGTTGTTTGGGAATACGATAATGGTTTTGATTTTGATATCAAAGGTTGTTTTGTTGATTTGGATAATTTATCTATTGGTTCATCATTTGATATAGCAGCAGAGTACAGTGATCAAACCTCTCCAACAGCATACGCAAGCTCTAATGGAGTTTACATGTTAATGTGGAGAGATGGAAGATTATCAGTGCCAGGGTTACCTCCAGTTTATGATATTTATTACCAAGAAATTGGTCCATTAGGATTTAATTTCTCAGATAGTGGTACACCAATTTGTGATTATACGTATAATCAAGATAATCCAAGAATTACATTGCTCTCTGAAACTGATAATTCTTATTTATTGTTTTGGAATGACATGAGAAGTACAGGTAAACAAGATTTGGTTAACCTTTATGCTCAATCTGTAACAATTCTTGAGTCTGATTGTGTTTTATTTGATGTTAATTCTGATGGCAATGTTGATGTATTAGATATTGTTCTTATTGTAGGTATAATTTTAGATACATTAGATCCTACGCAAGATCAGCAATGTGCTTCAGATGTTAATTCTGATGGTGAAATTGATGTAATTGATATAGTAACTATGGTCAATTATATTTTAGAATAAGTAAAATGTTAATTACAACCTTTATACTTATAACTTCATTCAATTTCATTTTTGGTTTGGATGAGAGATACCATACNTATGAAGAGATTCACCAGCAGTTAATTGATTGGGATGTTGAATTTGGCAGTTCACCAAATGCTATTGNTCAATATCCAGGAAGTGGNNTTATTTATGATTTAATTGAGATTGGTTATTCAAATAATTTAAACTTACCTTTCTGGGCNGTTAAACTATCTTATAATGCTGATATTAATGAAGATGAGCCNAAAGTATTGATNTTAGGTCAATGTCATGCTGAAGAGATTTTAGGTGTTGAAATTGCAATGGAAATTATAGATTGGTTTTTGCATCCNTTGGAACATGTTCAAATTTTTAATACTGTTTTAAAGCCCATTTTACAAAATACTGAAATATGGGTTGTTCCAACCCATAATCCAGAAGGTCTTGGTGTAGTTCACGGAATTGAAATTGATGGTGTACATTATCATGATGAAACTTTTAGAAAAAATATTACTGATATAAATTTAGATAATGAATTTTCTTTGCAACAGGGAGTTGGAAATGATTCTGATGGTGTAGATCTTAATAGAAATTATGGATTCAATTGGTTTTTTGGTGATAGTGAGTTTATGTTAGATCCTGGCTATGGNGATTACTTTGCACATTATGATTATTATAGAGGNAATCATCCTTTTTCTGAATCAGAAACCAGAGCAATAAGAGATTTAGCATTGGAACATAACTTTACCTTATCAATTGCTTATCATAGTTCTAGATCTGGAAGAGTGGCAGAAATGGTTATATATTCCTGGGATTGGGATGATACTAAAAAATCNCCAGATTTTCCTGTTATNGATGGTTTAGGACAGGAGATAGGATCAATGATCCCAAAAGAAGTTGANGAAGGTTATTATTTTTGTACACCTGGTAAATCAAGAAAAGGTAATGCTCACGATTGGTTCTACACAGAAACAGGATGTATTCAATATTTAGTAGAAGTTGGAACAGAAAATTTACAGCCAGATGAAGATTTGATTGACGATACTATTGACAGAAATATGGATGCAGCATTTCACCTTATGAATAGGGCTTTTTATAATCCCTATGGAGATGCAGATGCCTATCAAGTATCTGGTATTGTTACGGATAACANTACAGGNGAACCTCTAAAAGCTGAGGTTGAGATTGAANAAATGAANGGAGAAATGTTAAANCCTAGATATACTGACTCTTTTGGAAGATATAGAAGGTTATTAACTAATGGAACATTTAATTTAGATGTACATTCAAAAGGATATGAAAAACAAAGCTTTGAAATAATTCCCAGTGCAGGGTCAATTACCTATCAAAATGTTGCTTTAAACCCTTTGGATTATTATAACTTAAATTTCATAATTGATAATTACGATGATAACGGTTATGAATTATTTATTTTAATTGAAGATGAGTATGGAGTTGATACAAGTTTTATAAACAATAGTAATATATCATATAGTTTGCCAAATAATAGCTATTCAGTAAAAGTTATTTCAGATTATACATTCCCAGAAATTTTTGAGATTTCTTTAGAAAACGATACAACAATATCTATAACTGTTGAAGGATACGAAAATATTTTTAATGATTCTTTTGATAACTTAATAAACTGGAATAATCAATCTGGAACTTGGAATTTNGATAATTTTGGTAATNTGATTTCACAATCTANTCTTCTATATCAGGATTCATCTCATTCTTTTATATCATTAAATAATGAAATAACTAATGTAACNGATGGAGATTTAGTTATTGAANTCGATTGGAAATATGAACTAGAATGGGAGAATGACAGTGTTTATATATCAATAATTTCAGTTACAGATACCATAAATAAAGTATGGGATGATCAATATTGGGATTTTCATAAACAATATATTAAAATTCCAAAGGATAATTTTCAATCATTTTACGTNGATATTGGAATAAAATCAGATGAATCNGTAGCTTACAGAGGTGTCGTAATTGATAATTTNTCTATAAAATCTAAGNCTAGTAATTTAGTTTTTGATGAGGTATTAGTTCCTNNAAAATCNTCNTTTTTTTCTCCTTATCCAAACCCATTTAATCCTAAAGTTGANCTTTCTTTTTATNTATCATTTTTTCAAAATTTAGATATTACCATTATNGATATAAATGGTAGATTNGTTGATATAGTTCACTCTGGGTTTGTTAATCAAGGTTACCAAAAAATTAACTGGGACTCCAAAGATTTTTCATCAGGAGTCTACTTTATAAAATATGAATTGGAGGATTCTTTTGAAATTCAAAAAATTACACTTCTTAAATAGTATAATATTTTTNATTGGNATAAACTTTCTANTAGCAAATAANACATTAGGATTNTCNAAAAAAAATGTATTTNTNCANGATAGAGATGTTTCTTTTTCAAGAGGAACATATTTAATTGTAACTCCNAATCAATCTGTTTTAGAATCTNTTAATAATGAAGGNCAAGGNGGTAACTTCNTTGAGTTTAAAAGATCTCAAGGTTATGATGTNGCTGAAATGTTANTAAGCGATAATATTAGTGCTGAAGATCTTAAAACTGANATTATGTCNTTTTATGAAAGTAATCCNCTTTTAGAATACGTNCTTTTAATTGGAGATGTTAATGCNACAGGATTAACTATTCCAACNTTTACTATACCATCAATAAANGAAAANGAATTAGATGTTACTGATTANAATTATACTTATACAGATGATCCACTTAATCCTCATTTTCTAATTGGNCGNTGGAGNATACGNGTAGTACCAGANCTTTGGAAAATAGTTGCTCGNACNATACAATATACTAGAATGGATAATTTAGATGATTATAGNCACCTCAACAAGGCTCTNCTTGTAGCTGGTAATTTTAGTGGAGATGAGGTNCCNCCATATCAGTGGCCAGTAACNCCTGTTTGGACNTCTAAATGGCTNCAAGATAAACTNTATANAGAAGGCTATACTAATGTTGATACAGCTTTTTTTCACCAAGNNAATTATACTGAAGGTGATCAAAATCCANTNATTGCTAGTTCTTGGAATGAGGGTGTAGGTATAATTAATTATAGAGGATGGGGAGATGCTAATGGNTGGCANAAACCCTATTTTCATAGAGAAGAAATTGCAAACCTTCTTCTTCCAAGTTGGAAAATTCCTATTGTTTTNAGCTTTGTATGNAATACTGGAGATTTTGGTAATGATTATGGTGGTATTGGGCTTTCAAGATGTTTTGGAGAAAGTTTAATTTATGAGGGTTTCTCATTTAANACACCAAAAGGTGCTGCCGCAATGATTGGGCCCTCAGACTTAGATACAGATACAAGATATAANAANGTTATTTGTGGAGCTTTNTGGGATAACATTCTCGAAGGAAGAACATATGAATTAGCTGCAGCTNTGCATACNGGAAAACAGGCATTAATNAAAGAGTTTCCTGCTAATGAAAATAATATAGTTGAGTTTAATCATCACATTTATGGNACAATTGGAGATCCAAGTATTCCAATATGGATCGGTGAACCTAGTAATTTGAATTGTGAATTAGATGCTAATTTAACTGAAAGCTANATTCAAACAACTATTTTAGATGACAATGGTNTTCCTGTTGAAGATGTNGTTGGAGCACTTCTTGTCAATGGAGAATTAATTTCAAANGGTTTATCATTAGAAAATGGAAATTTATACATAGATTTTGATNATATAAATATAGGTGAAAGTTTAGACCTCTATTTAAATAAACCTCAGTNTTTTCANAAACANATATTACTTAATTATGCACTTGATAATAATAATGATTATATCCCTGAAGTNAATGTAGAATTTGAAATCATACCCATTGTAAATGATGATCAAGGTTATGTTGTTGCAAATGAATCATTTGATTTATCTTTGTCATTAATTAACATATCAAATCAAGACTATGAAAACATATCAATATCAGTAATTGAAATATCAGAAGGTATATCANACGAAATCTCAAATCAGCAATTTAATTTGTCNGTTGATTCGTTTTCAACTTTGCAAACTGGCACATTATTTTCAGGTNTTGTTAATAATATTTCCAAAGGTAGTNCTATAGATTTGATAGCAACAGTATCAATTGATAATAACCAGGTAGGTCAATATCCAATTTCTNTACTNGTTGGTCCTATTTTATCAACAGATCCCATGCCGCCTGATAGTTATGGTTATTGGGCNTACGACAATATGGANACTGNTTATANTGAGCATCCTACATATGATTGGATNGAANTAAANCCAGACAATGGTGGAGATGGAACTGATTTATTTTTAAAAGATGACACATTAATTGAAATCNATTTAGATTTTGATTTTAAATATTATGGAAANATTTANAATTCCNTAACAGTGTGTTCAAATGGATGGGTNTCTTTCGAACCTTTAGATATTCCTTATTTTTGGAATTTTTCAATTCCTATGCCTCTTGGTCCATCAGCAATGATTGCACCATTTTTNGATGATTTNGATGATAATGGATATGAAAAATGTANAGACTCTAATAACAATGGCGAGTGCGAAAATGCAGAAAACTTTACTGATATCAATAATAATGGTACNTGGGATGANGNTGAAGATTATGANGATTTAAATGANAATGGTATTTGGGACTCAGCAGAATANATTGATTTAGATTTAGATGGAGAATGGGANGCTGGNGAGCCTTTTAAGGTTTTTAAATTTTTTGATGAAATTAATAATAGGATTGTTATTCAATGGGATAATNTAGCTAATGCNGAAGACGACGATCTATGCCCAAACTGTGTTAGAGAAACTTTTCAACTNATATTAAATGATCCAAATTATTACAATACATTNTCAGGAGATGGAGAAATAATTTTTCAGTATAAGGAAATTCACGATATTGATGATAATGGAAATTTCTCAACTATAGGAATAGANTCCCCAAATCAAAATGATGGTTTGCAAATACTATTTGCAAATAATTTNCATCCAAGCTCCCCAACTATNAATAATGGTTTCCAGNCCTTGGCATATAAATTCACAACAANTGCACCTTTAAATGCNTTGCTTACCAAAAGTGAAATNATGCCTATNAGCTATAATNTAATTAATGCTTACCCAAACCCCTTTAATCCTAAAGTAAATATTGGATATAATTTGATTGCTCCNCAGNAAATTACTTTAGAAATATTCGACGTTTTAGGNAAAAAAATAACAACGTTAGATGATAGTTTTAAAAGCGCTGGATATCACACTTTGGTTTGGGATGGTNCTGATTATGCTTCGGGAAGTTATTTNATACGTCTAANGNCAGNGAGTGGAAATTATACAACAAAAATGATTACTTTATTAAAGTAAATATNTTTTCAGGCGGCCTACCAATAANACCNTTACTTTCAGATAATATGATGGGNCTTTCAAGTANTNTAGGATTATTAACTAATGTAATTAATATTTTTTCTTCATTGTCCAGGAAGCTTTGNATGTTTAAATCTTTGTAAATTTTTTCNCCTCTTCTTAGCAAGTCTTTTGGTTTNAGATTAAGTTTTTTTAATATGNTTTTTAGCTNATTAATAGTTGGNGCATTTTTTAGNTATTCTATTATTTCAAAATTAATNTTATTNTCNATTAAAATCTGCACGGATTTNCTTGATTTTCCTCATCTAGGATTATGATATATAACGAACTTTTCCATTTNAACCTTATAAATTGTTAAATAATNNNTATCANNTNNNTTTAATTTATTAATAAATTNATAAAANNNCCTTAATATTTATTGTAATAAATAATTTTACTTAATAAATTTAAGNATGATTGATACTTGTGATAGGTCTATACTTAAAATTTTACAGAAAGATGGTAGAGCATCTGCTAGCTATATTTCAGACCAAATTGGCTTATCTATTCCCGCTGTTTCAGATAGAATAAAAAAAATGCANGATNTTGGAATAATTAAAGGNTATGAAGCTATCATTGATACCAAAAAGATTGGTTGTGATGTATCNGCNTTTATAACCATAGTTTCNGAGTCNTCAGCNCATTTTAATGATGTTATAGAAAATGCTGAAAATAGTTCAGAAGTNGTAAAGTGTTNTACNACNACTGGNTCNGGTTCTCATATNTTNTATGTTGTAACAAAAAATACNTCNTCATTAGAGNNNTTATTNAGAAAAATTCAATCNTGGCCCAGGAGTTACNAGNACAATTACAAATTTAGTTTTATCATCATANAAAGATTTTAAAAATNTNCCAATGANTTNGGANAAAGAAAAAATANNATAAAAAAATAAGGAGAGAAAATGTCAAAGTTAAGAGCTGAATANATATGGATGGATGGTNANTTACCNACNTCTAAACTTCGNTCTAAAACAAAAATTTTAGATGGGCCNNTNANNAAGGTTGATCANATNCCAAATTGGGGTTTTGATGGNTCTAGTACACTGCAAGCAGATGGTAATGANAGTGATTGTGCTNTNCANCCAGTTTATTTTTTACCNGATCCAATTAGAGGAGGAGATAATATTTTAGTTATGTGTGAAGTATTTAANGCTGATGGAACTCCTCANAAAACAAATACAAGGGCTAAANTAAGAGAAGTTGCAGAAAAGTTTGAAAGNGAAGAACCTTGGTTTGGTATTGANCAAGAGTATACTTTTTTNAAAGGTCGTTCNCCATTAGGNTGGCCAGATGGNGGATANCCNGCNCCNCAAGGACCATTNTACTGNGGTGTTGGTGCAGATGANGTTTANGGAAGAGATATTGTAGAGGATCANATGGAAGCNTGTTTGAATGCANNTATTTNTATATCAGGTATAAANGCTGAAGTGATGCCAGGNCAGTGGGAGTATCAAGTTGGGCCNTTGGGNCCATTNCAAGTTTCTGANGAAATNTGGATATCNAGATGGTTGCTTTACAGAATAGGAGAAATGTANGGAGTAAANGCTACACTTCATCCTAANCCNGTNAAAGGTGACTGGAATGGTGCTGGNGCTCACACTAATTTNAGTACAAAANNNATGAGAGAANAAGGTGGNATAAAGNTAATAGAANAAGCTTGCGAAAAATTAGGACANAAACATAATGANCATATNGATGTTTATGGTTCNGANAATGAACAAAGATTAACTGGTTTACATGAAACATGTTCTATAAAAGAATTTAGATATGGTGTAAGCGATAGGGGAGCATCTGTAAGAATCCCAATGCAAACNGCAACTGANGGATATGGTTATTTAGAGGATAGAAGACCTTCAGCCAATATGGATCCATATCAAGTTTGTAGAGTTCTAATAGAAACNGTATGTACTGATAGTAAANCAATTAAGGATAAAAAACTAGAAGCAGTGTAAAATTTGTTTCAATATCGAAAAAAAGGGGAATTAATAACTTTTAATTCCCCTTTTTTAATAACTTTTTGAATTTTTTATTTTAAATTATAACTTGAAATTATAACTTTATAAATTTAAACGTTAAAAAATAAATTTTTNAATCAATATTATGGCAATTATAAAACCATTTAAAGGTATTAAATATAAAACAGATNAAAATCTTGATATTNCATCAAAAATCGCACCNCCATANGATATAATTGATGCNAANCTNCAAACTGATTTATATATNAGAGATCCAGANAATATTGTAAGAATNATTCTTGGTAAGCAAGATCCCAATGAAGANAATCTGATTTATGAACGTGCCTCAGGATATTATAATAATTGGATTAAACATGAAATTATGCAAATTGANGATGAAGATGCTTTTTATGTTTGGGATCAAAAATTTAGCATTAATGATTTAAACNATAACAGAAGAGCTCTAATAGTTAAAGTAAAATCTGAATCATCTGCAAAAAAAGATATAATTCCNCATGAACTAACTATTGATGATTCAATAAAAGATCGNCTAAAATTATTTAATCACTTGAATGCNCAGTTCAGTCAAGTATTCTCTTTNTATAATGATNANGACGATAGTGTNAAAAANATAATTCAAAAAAGTATTAAAAAACCAATTTTAAAAGCAGATTTTGATGGAGTATATAATNAGTTGTTTAAAATTAAATCGAAAAAAATTATTAANGAGATTATTAAAAAATTTAAAGANAAAAAATTATATATNGCNGATGGCCANAATAGNTATGAAACAACAATNAGATATCATAAACTTAAGAANCAAAATGGATACTGTTTGATGTCNCTAATACCAGTCAATGATCCAGGATTAATTGTTCTTCCCTCGCATAGAGTATTAAANTCAAAATTATCAAATTTTATCACATTGCAAAAATTAGAAAAAAAATTTATNATTGAAAAAAAACCATTTTCAGATTGGCCTAAGATTTTAAATAAGATAAATGGAATTGAANCAAATCATGTTTTTGGTTTTGCAAATCGAAAATTAGGAATGTCNGGNATATTAAGACCTCTNGATAANCTCAATTATAGTAGTNTATGGNATGCATATTCNNAATCATGGAAAATGTTGGATGTATCTGCATTGCANGCATTTGTATTTAATAGTATATTTAAAATTGATAAAGAAAAANTTTTTGANAATGAACATATATTTTATTCAAACGATGAGAAAGTTTGTATAGNTAAATTAGATCAAGATTTCAATTGGGTATTTTTTATGNGACCAACAAANNTTAAACAATTGATAAAAATTGCAGATAATGGAGAAATTATGCCTCCAGAATCAACNTTCTTTTATCCAAAATTTTTATCGGGTTTTATTGGNTCAAAACTTTAAAAATNATGAGGTAAACACATAATTCAGCTAGAAGCATTAATTTTAATNGTTGTACTTATNGTATCNATTGTNTGTTTTGCAAAAGAGCTNTTNCCAATGGAAGTAGTTGCTCTATCTGCAACAACATTTTTACTTTTNNTTGGTATTATTACTCCGGAAGANGCTGTNAGNGGATTTAGTAATAAAGCTGTTATTACAATTGGAGCNATGTTNATAATGAGNAAAGCNTTANTAAANACNGGTTTNCTTGAAGTTTTAACAGAAAAAGTATATTTGTTTGCTGGTCAAAAAAAATGGCTTACNNTACTTGTATTTTTTATGACNGTTGCAATNATATCAGGATTNATTAATAANACTGCNGCTGTTGCTATATTTATACCATTGGCTATCTATTTGGGACANNTGATGCACATAAGTCCTACTAAATTATTNATGCCTTTATCTTTTGCAGCGATTTTNGGAGGAACACTTACNTTGATAGGTACATCAACNAACCTTCTNGTAAGNTCTATTATGGTTGANAANGGTATNAAACCATTTAGNATTTTTGAGTTTTTTCAATTGGGAATTATATTTTTGATTGTAGGNACAATTTATAATGTTATTTTAGCAAANTGGTTTTTACCATCNAGAGTNGTAATTTCNTCTNTNACNAAAAAATATCANATGGCANGATATCTNACTGANTTTAAAATCAGTGAAGATTCATCATTNTTAGGTAAAACGATNAATCAGNTTGATATTGAAGATAAATTTGATATTCAAATTTTNATGATAATTAGANATCAAGTNNGNTATAGATATAATCTTAANACTATNNATTTNAAAAAAGATGACGTAATTCTTGTACAAATAAATATAAAAGATATTATATCTTTAAAGGAAAAATATAATTTACTATTACTATCTGATGTTAAAATGACACAAGAGGAATTATCTGGTAAAAATCATGTTTTAGTAGAATGTCTTCTACCCCAAGAATCACATTTGATTGGTAAAACACTACAAGAATTAGATTTTAAAAAAAAATATCAAGGTTTTGTTTTGGCGGTAAGGAGAAACACTGATATAATTAGAGAAAAATTAGCTAAGATAAAGCTAAGGTTTTCAGATACATTATTAGTTATGATGCCAAAAGGAAAAGTTGAAAATTTTAGAAGTTCGCCTGATTTGATTTTATTAGAAGAATTGAATATTGCTTTAAAATATGAGGGTTTGTGGTGGCTTTCAATAATTGTTATTCCGTTGATAATGATTCTTACATTTATAAATGTTATTTCAATTATGAAAGCATCAATTATTGGAGCTGTTATATTATTAATTGTTAGATCATTATCAATTCAAGATGCTTATGAATCAATTAATTGGTCAGTTATTTTTTTGATTGCATCTTTAATCCCAATTGGGATAGCTATTGATAAAACTGGTACTGATTTACTTATTGGTAAATTAATTATTTCAATTGGTGATTTGTTCAATGCAAATATGAATCAAGAACCACATCTTTATTTAGCTATTTTATACATTGCTACAGTATTATTTTCTGCTTTTATTTCCAATAATGCCATAGCAGTAATAATGGCACCTGTTGCTATAGCAATTGCAATAAATTTAAACGTTGATCCCAGGCCCTTTATGGTTGCAGTTTGTTTTGCAGCATCAAATTGTTTTATGACACCGATAGGTTATCAAACTAATTTGATGGTTTATGGTCCCGGGCAATATAAATTTTCAGATTTTATAAAGGCAGGATTACCATTAACATTGATTTTTTGGTTAATTTCAGTATATTTTATACCAATATTTTGGCCGTTTTAAATGAAGCTAATAAAATTAAAAATATTAATAATTTTTTTATTTTTTTGGGGATGTGCAGGTCACTCTACAATAAGTCCCAAAATATTAAAAAAAGGACAAACGTACCAATCAATTACTTATTCTTTTGAAAGTGTAACACCTGTCTACATCTATAGAAAGGGTTTATCTAATAAAATTGACATTGGATTTAAATTGGGCTTACCTTATGGCTCTGGTGTTGATTTTAGTCAGCTTATAGCTAAAAATAAAAAGTCATATTATATTTTAAATTGGGGATATTCATGGGCTTTGAATCCTTCTTACGATTTTACTCTTTTCAAAATGACACCAAATAAGCGCAAACCCGGTTTATTATCTTATTATGGAATCAGAGGTATGATGATTTCAAATGGTATTTCAAATAATGAAAGTATGAGATTGGGAATGCTAATTGGTAGCTACAATTCAGGAAGGTACGGATATGAAATTGGCTTCTTTCATGATTTTAGCTCAATGCCTTTAGAAAGTTTGTTTTCTACGCAAGAATACAATCCCATTTGCAATCAACAAAATCCTGATGAGTGTGATTATATTAATAAACCTCATTCTATAAATGGACTTCCAACTGAATTTTCAAGACTTACCGGATTTTCGTTCAGAATTAATTTTCCCATTGATGAAAAAAAAACTAAGAGAAAAAAAAGAAGAAATAAGTAAAGTTTATAATTACAACCTGTTACAGATGTAAAAATAAAATTACAATATGTTACACCTTTGATATCATAATGTTGTTTTATATTCCAAAAGGATTATCTTGTTTAATGGAGTAAATATTTGTTTTGCAAGTTCGAATATATATAGTTTAATTTAAAAGATTCGTTTCATCAAATATTTATCATAAAATACAGTTAGGAGAAAATATGTATTTAACAAAAAAAATTAACAAATTGTTTGTAGCATTTTTAATGTTATCAACCGTTTACACTCAGGATGTTTTACTATCTCTTGATGGTAGTAACATGAACTACGAATCAACAGCTGATATAGCTGGTTTTCAGTTTAACCACAATGGGTGTGTCACTGGATTAGCATCCGGAGGTGATGCTGAAGCTGCAGGTTTTACAAATTCTGCAAGTGGAACAGCCGTACTAGGTTTTTCTTTTTCAGGTGCTGTTGTTGCTGCAGGCACTGGAACTTTACTAATACTTGAAGGCGATGTAAATCAAGGATGTATTAGTGATTTCGTATTTTCAGGAGCAGGAGGTACAGGACTATCTGTTGAGTGGGCTGCAGCTCCAAGTGTTTGTGGTGATGGTAGTTGCTCTGATGATGAAGATTGTTCTAGTTGTCCTGAAGACTGTGGTGAGTGTGAAGAAGCTGACATAGAGCTCAGTTTTACTTCATATTCAAGTTGTAATGGAGAAGATTGTGATGGTACACTAGAGGTATCTATGACTAATTCAGTTGATGTCTCAGGTTTCCAGTTTGATATTATTTCTGAAGAATTAGCTGATTTAACCATTACAGATGCCTATGGCGGTAGTGCTGGTGAAACATTTAATACATTGCAAGCTAATGGTGGAAGAGTATTAGGTTTTTCATTATCAGGTGCTGTAATACCTGCTGGTTCAGGTACACTTGTATTTTTGGACATTTCATTTACTGGAGATTCAGGTACTATTGAATTTGATGCTGTCCAGTTCTCAGATCCTGATGCTAATCCTTACGTAGTAAATGCAGGTCCTGGTATTGATATAGCAAGTGATCCAACTGCATCTGTTCAAGTTATTCATAATAGCGCTTCACCCACAGTTGATATCTACATTGACGGAGTACTTGCAGTTTCAGACTTTGCGTATCGTTCTGCAACACCAGTAATATCACTACCAACAAACTTTATTGTTGGGGTTGCAGCTGCAGGTTCAACAGAAATATTAGCAGAATTTCCATTTGAATTAATGGAAAATGGTTCATATGTTGTTGTAGCAACAGGCTTATTAGGAAATGAAATAACTCCATTTGGTCTTGCTGCATCTGAAACTACATTTGGCGCAGATGCCGATAATGTAGGTTTAAATGTATATCACGGTTCAACAGATGCACCAGCAGTTGATATCTATGCAAATGATGCTGTACTACTTTCTGATTTTAGTTATGGAAGTTTCTCGGGTTATGTTTCTGTACCAGCTGCAGAATACACTCTTGGTGTAGCTCCAACAGGTAGTTCAGTTATAGCGGAATTTTCAGCTCCACTAAGTGGGCTAGGTGGTGGTTCTGCTACAGTATTTGCATCTGGATTTCTAACTCCTGGAGACTCTGATCCTGGCTTTGGATTATTTGCTGCGTTAACAGATGGAACTGTTTTAGAATTAGCACCAGTTGTTTTGCCTTACTACAATGTAGATTTAGTTGAAACTGGAGAATACCAATTAGTAATTTTACAAGATGTAATTACATCGCTAGCAGTTGGAGACGAAGTTGGTATTTTCGATGCAAATGGTGTTATTGAATCTTGTGATCCAGCATCAGGTTGTTCCGATGTTGCATATGGAGAGGTTTTAGTTGGTTCTGGTGTATGGAATGGAAGTCAATTAGAAATTTCTGCAGTAATGTCAGCAGATTTATCTGATTTTGGAGGGCCTGTATTAAATGGAGCCATTGAAGATAACCCTGTTAAAATAAAAGTATGGAAAACTCAAGAACAAGAAGAATGGGATGTTGAAGCTACTTGGACAGCAGGAAATGGAGATTTTGGTGATTTTATATTAGCAGCAGGTGAGTTAACATTTACTGCATTAGACATTTATGATAATGCTGAGATGCCTACTAGTTTTGAATTAATGGATGCTTATCCTAATCCTTTCAATCCAATAACTACAATTAATTTTTCTATTCCTTTTGCAACGGAAGTTAAAGTTTCGATTTTTGACATGTTAGGAAGAGAAGTTTCAATACTGTCTAATGAATTGTTGCAGGTTGGTAGTCACTCCATTAATTGGAATGCTAGTACTATGCCTAGTGGGTTTTACTTCATTCACATGGTAAGTAATGATTTTAAATCTACACAAAAAATAACGCTTATTAAATAATTATTAAGCTTAAATATTTTTACAAAAAAGGGCCTCTTTAAGTGGCCCTTTTTGTTAAGGAGATGCAATAATATGTCAAAAATAATTTTAAATTCTATTTTAATATCTATCTGTTTATGTAGACAGATTGAAGTAGATTTTATTTCAGATCAAAATTGGTTGGTTGGAAAGTTTTGGGGCGGAATAGCATTTAATGGAAGTATTGATTATGGTTCTGGTTTTGTGGGAAATAGTACATTAAATGATATTGAAATTTCTGATATTGATATATTTTTATCAGAGCATGAAGATAGTGTAAGTAATGCGTGGGTTTATTCTGCTATTGATACTAGCTCATTTATTGGAATGGGAGTTTTTCCTGGAACAGTATATGATGTATCGAATCCAAGCCAACCACGAAGACTTAATGTAGTTTTTTATGAGGAAAACGGAGGCGATTTATTATGGAATCCAGAGAGCCTTTCAGATGGAGATAATGAATATTTATTAATTATGGATTCTGACTATAATTCAGGTAGTTCGGTTAATTATAATAATGATGCATTTAATCAAGATGTTAAATATTTTTGTTGGTTTAAGAAACAAGTAGCAATTGATTGGTTTGCTTCAGAACCAGCAAAACTTGAATTTAGAAATCGTTGGGAGATAAATAATTTCGATTTAGAATTAGGTGATGGAGATATAATCATAAATTGG
>PAFF01000084.1 GCA_002704045.1 Fidelibacterota bacterium | reverse complement strand
AAAGATGATGCTTTTTTATTACTTGAGGAATTGTCTAAAACATTAAAAGATGACATTTTACGTAGCTCAGTTTTAAATATGCTTGGAAATAATTCTATAGATAATAATGATTACGAGAGTGCATTAAATTATTATAAAAATGCGTCATCTATCCATAATTATAATTCTTTTAACGATGATTATGCTCTTAATATTGCCAAAACATATAAGTATATGGAGCAATATGATTCTGCGATCAATGTTTTAGATAAATTATTAAAAAAAGATGATTTGAGGTTTAATTATAAGAATGATGCAGAACAATTAAAAGCTGAAATAAATGTATTGATATTAAATAAAACTAATTGATTTCAATTGTTTAAAAATAATAAATTATAAAGATGAAAGTGGGTAAATTCCCACTTTCTCTTTTTTTAATGTAAAATCTTTAGAGGAAATATGCATAATAACCAAAGTATTATCGAAGCTTTTTCAATTATTGCCAGAGAAAAGAATATAGATAGAACTAATTTAGGTACTATTATAGAAGATTTGTTTATGACCCTTATTGAAAAAAAATATGGGGAAGATTGTAACAATTTTAGTGTAATCGTCAACATGGAAAAAGGTGAAATTGAAATTTATCAAGAAATGATTATTGTTGATGAGGTTCTTGAAAGCGTTACTGAAATTAGTTTGTCAGAAGCAAATGAAACTGAACCATCGCTTCTTGTTGGGGACCCATTTATCAAAGTGCATCAACCAAGCGATTTTGGAAGAAGATTAATCAACACTGCTAAGCAACATTTAAGTCAAAAAATCAAAGATGTGGAAAAGCAAGTTGTTTATGATGAATATGACTCTAAGTTGGGTGAAATTGTTATTGGTTACATACATCAAATTCATAGAGAAAATGTATATGTCAATATTGATAAGATAGAGTTGAGAATTCCAATTGAAAACCAGATATATAATGATAGATACAGAAGAGGCGACACTGTTAGAGCAGTAGTTAAAAGCATTGATTGGACTCCAAGAGGACCAGACATAATCCTTTCAAGAAGTGATAATGTTTTTTTAAACAGATTATTTGAAATGGAAATACCTGAAATTGAAGATGGTTTAATCGAAATAAAAGAAGTTTCAAGAGTAGCTGGCGACAGAAGTAAAGTAATTGTATATTCATCAGATAAAAGAATTGATGCTGTTGGAGCGTGTGTAGGTATGAGAGGTAGTAGAATCCAAGCTATAGTGAGAGAGTTGAATGGAGAGAAAATTGATATAATAAACTGGACTCCACAAGTAGAAGTCCTAATATCAAGAGCTCTTTCTCCAGCCAAACCTTTAAATATGTTTATTGANGAAGAGAAGAAGTATGTTGTAGCAGTATTTGATGATGATGATTTACCTATTGCTATTGGTAAAAACGGTCAAAACATAAAATTGTCTTCAGAAGTAACTGGATATAAGATAGATGCTGTTAAAGAATCTGAATANAATAATGCTGAAAAGGAAAAATCAAATTTATCTGAAATAGAAGGTATAAACCAAAGACACTTATTNGCTTTNAATGATATAGGTATAATAACTTGCAATGATTTCCTTGATGCAGATCGAAAAACTTTAATTAGTATTAAAGGACTGGGAGAAAAAACTTTAGAAAAAATTACTAATCTTGTAATCGATAATAATTAAATAATATGACTCAAACTACTACAAAAAGAATCTTTCATATAGCTAAAGAGTTAAATATATCACATAATGATATACTTGATTTTTTAGCAAACGAAGGTGTAAAAGCTGCATCATTGATGTCTGAGGTTGATGAAGCTAATTATCAAAAAATCTTAAACGAATTTTCAAAAGAAAAACGTCAGATCGATAGATTTAGAAAAGAACAAGCTAGGCAAGCAATTGTGGATACTAGAAGAAAAAAAGATCAGGTTAAAGAATCTAATATTTCAGTTGAAAATAAAATTAACAAGCCTGATACTAGTAAAATAGTAGGACAAATTAATCTTCAAGATAATATAAAAAAAGAGGCTGACAGATTAAAGAGAGAAAGGGATTCGCAAAAACCTAAAGATAATATTGAGAAGAAAAATGACAAAAAAATATCTAAGGTCAAAAGTAATGATATAAAATTAAAAATTATTAGTAGGGAAAAAGTTGAAAAGCCAAACAAAGAAAAAACACTAAAAGAAATATTGTCTGGAAAGCACAGTCTCAAAAAAGTTGATATTTCATCAATAGCTGAAAAATTAAATAAAAATAAAAAGAAGTCTGATTCATCTAAAAAAAATAATCAACCTGCATTACCTGTTTTTAATAAAAAATCATCAAGAAAAAAATATAAGAAGACAGAAAAAAAAGAAAACAAAACTGTAAATGAGGATGAAAGTATACTTCAAATACCCGAGTTTAGTACTGTAGATGAGCTAGCTCAGTCTATGAATAAAAATTCATCCGAAGTTATAATGACTTGTATGAATTTAGGTATGATGGTTACAATAAATCAAAGACTTGACTTGGACAGTATAACATTGATTGCTGATGAATTTGGTTTTACAGTAAAAGCATTGGAAGAGTACGGCACAGATATTATTGAAGATGCAACATCAGAAATAGATAATTCTAAGGCTAAAAAACGTCCACCAGTTGTAACAATTATGGGTCATGTTGATCATGGTAAAACGTCTCTTTTAGATTATATAAGAGAAGAAAATGTGGTTGCAGGAGAATCAGGAGGTATTACGCAGCATATTGGGGCTTATGAAGTAATAGTTCAAGATAATAATAAAATTACCTTCATTGATACTCCTGGTCATGAGGCATTTACAGCGATGAGAGCTAGAGGAGCTCAAGTTACAGATATTGTTGTTATAATTGTGGCAGCAGATGATTCAGTTAAACCTCAAACATTAGAAGCTATACATCATTCTCAGGCTGCAAATGTTCCTATGATTATCGCNATTAATAAAATTGACAAGCCANCNGCTAATATTGANAATGTTAAGCGAGCTCTTATGGAAGAAAATATTGTTATAGAAGAATACGGCGGTAAAATCCAATCTGCAGAAATATCAGCTAAGACTGGGTTGGGAATTCCTGAATTGTTAGACAAAATCATTCTTGAATCTGAAGTAATGGATCTTAAAGCTGTTGTAGAATCTCCAGCTAAAGGTATAGTTATTGAATCTAAGTTAGATAAAGGACTTGGACCAATTTCTACAATATTGATTCAGGAAGGTACATTAAATGCAGGTGATATTTTTGTCTGTGGAACACAATTTTCAAAAGTAAGATCTATACTAAATGAAAGAAGTAAAAAAGTTTCCAATGCTTTTCCTTCTGACCCCGTACAAATATTAGGTTTTGAATCTGTACCTAATGCAGGTGATACTTTTGTTGTTATGAAAGACGAAAGAGAAGCAAAAAAGATCGCATTACATAGATCTCAACTTAAAAGAGAAGCTGAACAAAGAAGGTTTAAGCATAGGACCCTTGAACAAATTGGATTGCAGATAGCGGAAGGTACAATTACTAAATTAGATATAATCATAAAAGGTGATGTTGATGGTTCAATAGAAGCATTAAGTGATTCTCTTATGGCATTAAATTTTAAAGAAGTTGCTGTNAATATTATTCATCGTGCAGTAGGTATGGTAACAGAAAATGATATTTCATTGGCCGCTGCATCCAATGCAATAATAATTGCATTTAATGTTAAGGCAAATCCTGAAGCTAAATATGCAGCAAAAAATAAGGGAATTGATGTTAGATTTTATTCAATCATATATGATGCAGTTGATGAAGTAAAACTTGCATTGGAGGGAATGTTAAAGCCTGAACAAGTAGAAAATGCAATAGGTGTTGCAGAAGTTAGAGTAATATATAAAATTGGTAGAAAATCTTCTATTGCAGGATCATATATTAAAAGTGGTAAAGCAATTAGAAATGCTAAATTAAGAATCCTTAGAGATGATGAAGTTGTTCATAGAGGAAACCTCTCTAGCTTAAAAAGAAATAAAGACGATGCGACAGAAGTTCTTGAAGGTTTTGAATGTGGAATTGCTGTTGATGGTTTTAATGATTTTCAGGAAAATGATTTAATAGAGTTTTACGAAATTAAAGAAGTAAAAAGAAAACTAATTTGATCAATAAAAATAGGCCTTATAAAAGAACAGACAGAGTTGGAGATAGTATAAAGTCAATTTTGGGTCAAATTTTCTTAAACAAACTATTTTTAAATCATAATGGTCTTATAACTATAACAAATGTAAAAGTTTCAAGAGATTTAAGGTATGCTAAAGTTTTTATTTCTTATTACAGTTCTGATGATGTTTTTTTTGACACATTAAAAGAACTTGATAAAAACAAAAAATATCTTAGATTGCATTTAGGTCATCAACTTCCTACAAAATACGTTCCTGAACTAACCTTTCATCTAGATGATACATTAGACCATGCTTTTAAAATTAATAACCTAATTCAACAAACTAAAAAGAAGTAAAATAAATTATGGATTTAGTTTTTCCTATATGGAAACCGGTTAATTGGACATCCTTCGATGTTGTTAAGAAAATTAGGTCAATTATAAAAATTAAAAAAATTGGCCATGCTGGAACCTTAGATCCTTTTGCAGAAGGTATATTGGTTATTTGTACAGGTAAAAAGACTGCTGAAGTTGAAATTTTTATGAATCAGAAGAAAGAATATAAAGGTGTTATAAAATTAGGCTGCAGAACACCTACCCTTGATCCAGAGTCAAAAATAAATGAATATAAAAGTATAAAAAAAATAAATGAAAAAGAAATTTTACAAGTTAAAAATGGCTTTATTGGTAAAATTAAACAGATTCCTCCTCAATTTTCCGCTATAAAACATAAGGGTATCCCCATGTATAAATATGCAAGAAAAAATATTCGAATTGATTTAAAACCAAGAGAAGTTGATGTTTATGNTTTTGAGATAGATAATGTTAATAAAGATTCTATTGAATTTANNATATCTTGNGGTAGAGGAACATATATTAGATCAATTGCTAGAGATTTTGCATTAAAAATTGGAACTTTAGGCTATTTAACAAAATTNCAAAGAACNCGAATAGGAGATTTTAATATTANCAACGTAATAAAAATTGAAAATTTTGAAGAATGGTTGTCTATAAATCATTAANAAATATAAAAAAAATTAANGANNCTNTTGTTACTATAGGNGCTTTTGATGGTTTNCATAAAGGTCATNATTCAATTTTTGATAAAATAAATTCATTATCNAANGAAAANATAAAAAAGGTTGTAGTATCTTTTGATCCTCATCCAAAGATATNTTTTAACCCAAAAAGNCATAAANTATTAACAGATCAAAAANCTAAAATTGAATTACTNAAAAAATATAAAATNGANATTTTACTTTTAGTTCCNTTTGATGAAAAGTTTGCAAATATGAGTGCTGAACATTTTTTAANTNAGGTGATAGTAAAGTTTTTTAATCCAAAAATCATTTTAATAGGTTATGATCATTGTTTTGGTAAAAATAGNTTAGGNAATAAATCNTTTTTGAAAAAGAACGAAANAAAATATGATTATAAAACAATAAGTCTTGCNCCTAATAAAATAGGTGGTGAAATAATAAGTAGTTCACTTATAAAAAAATATATTTATAGTGATAATATTGAATTGGTTAATAAATTGCTGGGAAGGACTTTTAGTATAACAGGATTAGTTATAAAAGGATCAGGAAGAGGTAAGATATTAAATTATCCCACTGCAAATCTTGAAGTACAAAATAATTTGAAGTGTATACCAAGTAATGGTGTCTACGCAATTAATGCAAAAATGAATGGGAATGAATATAAAGGAATGTGTAATATAGGACATCGTCCAACATTTGATGACTTGGTTGATTCTATAATTGAAGTAAATTTATTTCATGAATTCAAAGACGATTTTTATGGTAATGAAATTGAATTATATTTTATAAAATATATTAGAAAAGAAAAAAAATTTAATTCAAAAATTGAATTAATCAAACAGTTAAAATTTGATAAAAAAAAATGTATGAAAGTAAATGATTAGGAGAACTAAAGATGGATATGAATATTAGTAAGAGTGAAATTGTCAAGAAATTTGGATCTAATGAGTCTGATAGTGGTTCCACGGCTGTGCAGATCGCATTAATTACAAAAAAAATTAATAATCTGACACAACATCTTAAAACTAACAAAAAAGATTATAGTAGTCAAAGAGGTCTTATAAAGTTAGTATCTCAACGTAGAAAATTATCTAAATATTTAGTCAAATTAAATCCAAATCATTATGAAGAATTACGTACTAAATTAGGTTTAAGAAAATAATAAGGAAAAAATGTATAAAAAAGAAATTGTCATATCAGGAAAAAAGTTAACTATAGAAACCGGTCAAATGGCTAAACAAGCCAACGGATCTGTTGTATTACGATACGGAGATACTGTACTCCTTGTAACAGCTACAGCAAATTTAAGAAAACAAACAAATTTAAATTATTTCCCATTAAGTGTTGATTATAGAGAAAAAATGTATTCAGCAGGAAAAATACCAGGTGGTTTTTTTAAGAGAGAGGGTAGGCCAGGAGAACATGAAATTATTGCTTCAAGATTAACAGATAGACCAGTTAGACCCCTGTTTCCAAAAGACTTTATGTACGAAGTGCAAATTTTAATAAATGTTTTGTCATATGATGGTGAAAATATACCCGATGTCATTGGTACAATTGGTGCATCTGCTGCTTTGGCTATATCTGATATCCCTTGGAATGGTCCAATTGCAACAGTCAGAGTTGGTAGAGTAAATAATAAATATATACTTAACCCAACAAAAACCGAATTAGAAGATAGTGATATGGAAGTTATTTTAGCAGGAACTTCTGATTCTATTTTGATGGTTGAAGGTGAGTCAGATTTTATCACAGAGGATGCATTTTTATCAGCTATTCAATATGGTCATGAGGCTATAAAAGACATAATTGATCTACAATTAGAATTGGTAAATGAATGCGGAAAAACTAAAGTTGATTATTTGAAAAAAGAAATTGATAAAGATATAGAAAAAGATGTTTTAAAATTTATTAATGGTAAAGTCGAAGAATTTAATAAGCCTAAGAACAAAAAAGATAGATATTCTCAAATTGAGTCATTTGTAAATGAAGTTTGGACAAACTTTGAGGATAAATACGAAGACGATGAAAACACAGTTAAAACTATTGTTAATAATGCTATATCTGATAATTTAAGAAAAATTACACTTGAAGGTAAAAGAGCTGATGGAAGAAACCACTCCGATATTAGAGACATACAAATTGAAACTAATTTATTACCTAGAACTCATGGTTCTGCATTATTTACCAGAGGGGAAACTCAAGCACTGGTGACTACAACATTGGGTGGCAAAAGAGATGAGCAAATGATTGATAATGTTGACGGTTTATCATACAAAAATTACATGTTACATTACAATTTTCCACCGTTTAGTGTAGGTGAAGTCGGCAGAATGTTTAGTACATCTCGTAGAGAAATTGGTCATGGGAATCTAGCTGAAAGATCATTAAAAAGAATTTTACCTGATCAAGAAGAATTTCCATATACATATAGAGTCGTTTCAGAGATACTAGAGTCAAATGGATCATCTTCTATGGCAACTGTGTGTGGTGGTTCATTAGCACTAATGGATGCTGGAGTTCCTGTAAAGGATCACGTTGCAGGAATTGCAATGGGACTAATTATGGAAGATGAAAACAAATATGCTATTCTTTCTGATATACTGGGAACTGAGGACCATATAGGAGATATGGATTTCAAAGTAGCTGGATCTGAAGAAGGAATAACTGCAATTCAAATGGATTTAAAAATAGATGGTCTACCAATTAACATTATGAAAGAAGCTTTAGAACAAGCTCGCTTGGGACGTATTCATATAATTAATGTTATGAAAAATAAAATGAAAACACCAAATAAAGAGTTGTCAGTATATGCTCCAAAAATAATATCCTCTTCATTGCCTACAGATCGAATAGGTGAGTTTATTGGCCCCGGTGGAAAAAATATTAAAGCACTATCAGAAGAATATGAATGCGAAGTCAATATAGATGATGATGGAAAAGTAACTATTCTTGGTGTAGATATTGATCTTATGAATAAGGCAAAATCCATTGTTGATTCTTACAATCTAACTCCAGAAGTAGGCTCGAAATATGATGCCAAGGTTGTTAAAATAATGGATTTCGGCGCATTTGTTTCAATAGCTCCAGGTAAAGAAGGATTAGTTCATATATCTGAAATAAATTGGTCACATGTTAAAAAAGTTGAAGACGTGTTAAACGTTGGTGATGATGTTGAAGTTAAGTTAATTAATATTGATGAGTTGAACAGGTTAAAGTTCAGTATTAAAGCATTGCTAAAAAAACCAGATAATTATAAAGAATCAAAATCAAACAATTCCTCTTTTAATAAGAAGAAACATCATAAAAAAGCATAACATGTAATGATAGTAGGTGTACCTAAAGAAATCAAAGCAGATGAAAATAGAGTTGCTTTACTACCTTTTGCTGTCCAAAGATTAACCAATTTAGGTTGCAAGGTAATCATAGAAAACAATGCAGGTCTAGGAAGCGGTTATACGAATACTGATTATATCAATTCTGGTGCAATTGTACTTGAAAAGTCAAGTGAAGTTTTTGCTCAATCCGATATGATTATCAAAGTAAAAGAGCTACAATCAAATGAATTTAATCTTGTTAAAGAAGAACAAATAATATTTACTTACTTTCATTTTGCAGCGGATAAACAATTAACTGATAATTTTATAAAATCCAATGCAATAGCTATATCCTATGAAACAGTACAAAGTAATGATGGCTCTCTACCTTTATTAGTTCCAATGAGCGAGGTTGCTGGAAGAATGGCTATACAAAACGGTGCTAAAGCATTAGAGGCTAACGTGGGAGGTAAAGGTTTACTGCTTAGTGGTGTTCCTGGAGTTGAACCAGCAACTGTTACAATTCTTGGAGGAGGAATTGTCGGAATGAATGCTGCTAAATTAGCAGCTGGTTTAGGCTCAAAAGTAAATATATTGGATGTATCTGCAAATAGATTAAAATATCTTGACGATATAATGCCATCTAATGTATTTACCTTATATTCTCATGAACATAATATTAAAGAAGTCTTAAGTAGAACAGATTTATTAATTGGCTCTGTACTTATTCCTGGAGCAAAAGCACCAAAGTTAGTAAATAGAGAGATGTTATCTATTCTCAAACCTGGATCAGTCATTGTAGATGTTGCAGTTGATCAAGGTGGGTGTATTGAAACATCTAAGCCTACAACACACAAAAATCCTACTTTTATTATAGATGATATAATACATTATTGCGTAGCTAATATGCCTGGGGCTGTCCCATTTACATCAACAACAGCATTGTGTAATGTAACTTATCCATATATAGAATATATTGTAAAAAATGGTTTGAAAGAAGCTCTGTTGAACAATTCATCATTAGCCAAAGGCTTAAATATTTATAAAGGTGAAATTACACATCAGGGTGTTTCAGATGCGTTTAATTATAGTTTGACAAAATTAAAAGATATACTTAAGTAATAGATATTCAAAAAGCATTATCATTTCATAAAATTACTAATAGTACAAATATAGGTATTAACCATATTTCTAAAGAAAATTTCATTAGTATACTTCAGACTTTTCAAAATATATTAAATAATAGAATTACTTTTGATGATGGTTTTGAATCTGTATATAAGAATGCATTCCCAATAATGAATTCTTATGGTTTGTGTGGTAAGATATTCCCTGTCGTTGGTTATATTAATAAGTATAATAATTGGGATTTTAATTTTGGAATTAATAAATCTAAGCATTTAAATAATGATCAAATTTTAGAGCTAGATAAATATGGTTGGGAGATAGGTTCGCATAGTTTTTATCATCATCCATATTCAGATATGACTAACAAAGAAATATTAAATGATTTATCGTGTTCAAAAAAATATTTAGAAGATTTATTATCTAAAGAAGTAAAATCTTTTGCTGTTCCTTTTAATATCTATAATCCAATTATTTTTGATTTGATTTTAGAAGCAGGGTATAAAGTAATATATTTTAATTCATTTTATAAAACTGGTTATGTTCCACATATTAACTATTTAGTACAAAGAAAACCTGTATTTAAAATCACTTCTTTAAAATCAATTAAATATTATTTAAATGGTGAAAAAAATAATTTTACTGATAAAATGATTCAATTTTGTGCCAATGCAACAATTGGATTAAAACATTTGCTTTATTAGGATGTATTGATCTTATATTTAAAGTATAACTTTAACTAAATTATTATGAATGTCAAAAAATTATACTACTCTATAAGTGAAGTTAGCAAAGCTACTAATCTTAAACAATACGTTTTAAGATACTGGGAGACTGAGTTTTCTCAATTATCGCCCAAAAAAAATCAAGCTGGAAATAGAAAGTACAGAGAAACAGATATAAAGCTAATTTATTTAATAAAAGAGCTATTATATGACAAAAAATATACTATAAATGGTGCTAAACAATATTTAAATAATAAAAAAACTAGTTCAATTTCTTCAAATACTACTCTTTCTGACATATTACTCGAATATAAATCTGATATTGATGAGATTTTAAACTTGATTCAAAAATTAAAATAAAATGTATGTCGCTATTATTCCTGTATACAATCCAAACGATCATTTTATAAAACTAGTCAAAGAAGTTAAAAAATATATTAACGATATTGTTATCGTTGATGACGGATCAAAAATCCCCTTTTCACTTAATATTAATGGTGTCTATTTGGTAAGAAACAATGAGAACAGAGGTAAGGGATATAGTTTAAGAAAAGCTTTCAGGCTATGTTTAGATAAAAATTTTAGATTCGCTATCACTTTGGATACTGATGGTCAACATGATCCTTCTAAAATAACTGATTTTATTAATATAGACAATCATAATGATATTGTTATTGGTGCAAGAAAAATTGCTTATCCTATGCCATTTCATAGAAGATTTTCAAACTTTACAACATCATTTCTTTTATCCATAAGGTGTGGTATAAAGATACATGATTCTCAATGTGGATTTAGAAAATATAATTTAGAAACTTACAAAAAGTATAATTATGATCTCAACGGTTTTCAGTTTGAATCTGAAGTTTTGATTAGAATTTTAGGAAATGGGGGGTCCTTAGATCATATTTCTGTACCTACTATATACAATTCAAGTACAAGTTATATAAACAATGTAAGAGATACTTTAACATTTATAAAGCTTTACATAAGGAGTTTAACTTGGTAGATTTAAATTCTCTAAATTCCTTTATAAGTGAATTGTCTTCAAATCCATATTTGGTACCTTTTATAATATCAATGCTTCCTGTAGTTGAGCTTAGATTAGCCATTCCATACGGAGTACTTGTCCAAAAATTAGAATGGACTAATGTAATGTTAATATCCTCTTTGGGTAATTATTTAGCAGCAATATTGGTTTTTTTATTTATAAAGTATTTATCTGAATATTTTATGAAATATAAAATTTTTAGTTTAATTTTAGATTGGATTTTCAAAAGAACTCGTAAAAAAGGCTCTAGAATAGAAAAATATAAATTATATGGTTTAATATTATTTGTTGGAATTCCTTTACCCCTTACAGGTGCTTGGACTGGTTGTATTGCTTCTTATTTATTTAATATATCAGTTAAAAATACTTTGTTAGGTACATTTTTAGGTATTTGTATGAGTGCATTAATTGTTACAACTTTAACATTATTAGGAAAATTATCATTTTAATTTATAAATGATTAATAATAACTTCTTCAGAAATAGTTATTTTTCAAATGGTATAATTACTTTAGCATTTTTTCATATAGTAGTTATTACTATCTTCTTTTTTTACAGATTAATACTGTCATATCTTTATTTTGATGATATTGTTTATCGAGAACTAATATTGAAATCTGTTTTAATTGGTATAAGATTAGATCTCATAATTTCTTCGTTTCTTTCATTACCAATTTTATTTACAATTTTCTTTCCAATATTAAATGATAAAAATAAAATTTATAAATGTTTTATAAAAATATTTTCGTTATTTGTCTTTTCATTTATAATAATTTTTTGTTCAATTGATTTAGAATGGTTTAAAGAATTTAATCACCATCTTAATATTATGTTTATTTATTATGGAGCAGAGGGGAAAGAAGGATGGCTACACGCTTTGAAAGAATATAATTTAATTTTTTATATTTCATTTTGGATTTTAACTATCTTTGTTTCATTTAAATCATTTTCAACCTACAAATTTTTTATTAAAGTAAGAAATAGTTCCATCTTACTTAATATTTTAAATTTCCTGATAAGTCTGATATTTACAGTCGTTTTATTTAGGGGCGGATTTCAAGAGAGACCTTTAGATTGGGGATATGCTCATTATAGTAATGATAATATGCTTAATGAAATAGCACAAAATCCAGTTTTTTTCTTCAGTAGATCAATTATTGAAATGAGATCAGAAAAAATCTATAAAACTTTTTTAAAAAGTGATAATTATAAAGAAATTCAAAATGAATATTCAATTTTAGTTAAACAAAATTCAAAAGATAATATTGATATTAAAATTGATAATAAAAAACGTCCAAACATTGTTTTGATTATTAT
>PAFF01000083.1 GCA_002704045.1 Fidelibacterota bacterium | reverse complement strand
TTTTCAAGTTTTAAAGTTTGTTGTTGCTCAATAAAATTAGAAACAATGTTTTCAATTTCTGATTCACTTTTTCCTTGTCTCTGAAGATCTCTTTTTAAATTAAAACCTATCTTTTTAAATAGACCATCAACAGCATTAGATTTACAAGCACCTTTCTCTAGCCAATAATTAATTCTATCTTCTTTGATATTGATATTATCATTCATCATCAATGGATTATACCACCCCAAGCGCTCCAGCTCAATGCCATCTCTTTGATTTCTAGAGTCAATAGCAACTATTCTATAAAATGGTCTTTTACTTCTTCCACGTCTTTGTAATCTTATTGCAACAGCCAAATCATTTCCTTTTCTATTTATTTTAAATTAAATGGGAAAATTCCCTTATTATTTTTCATTTTTTTCATCATTGTTTTCATTTGAAAAAATTGCTTCAACAATTGGTTTACTTCAAAAACAGATCTTCCACTACCTAGTGCTATCCTTTTTCTTCTCGAACCATTTATAGTAGTAGGATTTTGTTTTTCATATAATGTCATGGAACTTAATATTGCATTCATCCAAATCAACTTTTTTTCTTCAATGTTACCTATTTTTTTAACTCCTTTAAATGGTAACATTTTGATTACACTATCCATTGAACCCATTTTATTTAATTGATTTAATTGGTTTTCAAAATCAGTAAGATTAAACGAACCATCAATAAGCTTATTTTGATTTTTTTTTGATTCCTCTGAATCGAATAAATTTTTAGCATTTTCAACAAAACTTATGATATCACCCATACCAAGGATTCTACTTGCCATACTACTAGGATTGAAGACTTCCAAATTATTTATTGATTCTCCGTTACCTATGAACTTTATTTTTTTTCCAGTAATTTCTTTAATAGAAACTGCAGCTCCACCCCTTGTATCTGCGTCCATTTTTGTCAAAATTATACCGGTTAAGTCCAAGACTTCTGAAAATACTCTACTAGAGTTTACAGCATCTTGCCCAGTCATTGCATCAGCTACAAATAAAATTTCATCTGGATCAACAACCTTGGCAATTTCTTTTAATTCTAACATTAGACTTTTATCTTCTTGCAATCTTCCTGCAGTATCAACAATTACAACTTTTTTAGATTCTGACAAAGTGTAATCTATACTTTTTTGAACTACATCAATAGCGCTTTCGTCGTTTGAGCTGAAAAAAGAAATTTTATTTTGTTCTGCTAAAAGCTTAAGTTGTTTAATAGCAGCGGGTCTCTTACGATCTGCTGCCACTAAAACACTATCCAATTGTCGCTCTCTTTTCAAAAAACAAGCTAGTTTCGCCGCGGTAGTTGTTTTACCAACTCCCTGCAATCCAACTAGTAAAATCTTTGTGATTCCTGATTTTTTGATTTTAATTTTATCAGGTTCAGTTCCTAAAAGCTCAATCAACTCTTCTTTAACAACTTTTACAAATTGTTGACTAGGAGTAATTGAACTTAACACTTTTTGACCAATAGCCTTTTGGTGAACACTAGAAATGAATTTTTTTACAACTTTAAAATTCACATCCGCTTCAAGCATAGCCCTTCTAACATCTCTTAAAGCATCTGAAATATTACTTTCAGATATCTTCCCTTTTTTTGAAAGATTTCTAAAAATACTATTTAATCGTTCTTGTATCTGGTCAAACATATTTTATCAAAAATCAAATTCACAATAATATTTAGCCAAGCAATATACTTTAACTTATCTTATTTTTGCAAAATAAATTATTTAAAAGTCACCTTTAATCCTTCTAATAACTAATTCTTCAATTACAGATATATTTTTAAAATCTATAGTGGATAAAATTGTTTCTGCAACTTCTGTAATAGTCATCATCTCTTTTCTATCAAATTGACTATCTACACTATCCCATAAAGGAGTATCAATCGCACCAGGAAAAATTGAAACTACTTTTATGCCTTCAGTCCTCAACTCTTCCCTAACGCTTTCAGCAAATCCTCTTAAAGCAAATTTTGAGGCAACATAACCACTTGAAAAAGGGTAACCTTTTTTACCAGCGACTGAGTTAATATATAACAATATACCTCTTTTATTTTTTTTCATTTTCGGAACATAGAGTTTGGTTAATAAAAAAGCAGCAGTTAAATTCAAGGAAATCATTTTTTGCCATTCATTTATAGATAACATTTCAACATTTTTAAATATGCCAATTCCAGCATTATTGACAATTACTTCTACATTGCCTTTAATTTTACCAACCTGTTTTTCAATTAATTCAGCGCAATTATCTTGACACAAATCTAATTGGACAATTGTACATTTTTCGTTGATATTATCTATTTTATCAAAAGTATTTTTGAGACCTTTTATGCTTCTCCCTATGATTACTACATGAAACTTTTTTTTAGCTAACTTGAATGCTATTTCACATCCTAATCCAGATGAAGCTCCTGTGACAATTGCAATTCTATCCATTTTCTTTAAAAGCAATTTGATTTAACGCACTTCCATACTTGAACCAATCAATTTGATTTAAGTTAAATGAATGATCTACAATAATTTCGTCTTGGCTATTATCAATATGATTAATAATAACTTTTAATGATTTACCTGGTTGAAAATCATTTAAATTTATAATATCAAATGTGTCATCCTCTTTAATTAAGTTATAATCACTTTTATTATTAAAAGTAAGAGCAAGTATACCTTGTTTTTTCAAATTGGTTTCATGAATTCTAGCAAATGATTTTACTATTACAGCTTTTACACATACAAATCTTGGCTCCATTGCGGCATGCTCTCTAGACGAACCTTCACCATAGTTTTCGTCACCAACTATAATTGAATCAATATTATTTTTTCTATAAAACTTTGCAATTTCTGGTGTAGATCCATAATCTTTAGTTATTGCATTTTTAACATTATTTGCTTGTTCTGTAAACTCATTAACAGCACCCAATAATAAATTATTTGAAATATTTTCTAAATGCCCTCTGTATTTAAGCCAAGGACCTGCCATAGAAATATGATCAGTTGTACATTTTCCACTCGCTTTTATGAGTAACTTTAGACCAATTAAATCTTTTTGATTCCAAGGGCTAAATTTTTCTAACAATTGTAATCTTTCTGAATTAGGATTAATCTTTATATCTATTTTATTTCCATTCTTAGATGGTTCTTGATAGCCATTATCTTTAACTTCAAAACCAAGTTTTGGTAATTCATATCCTTTGGGAGGATCTAGAACAATGTATTCTCCATTATCATTTTTTATTTTATCTTTTAATGGATTAAACGTTAAATCACCGGCAATAGCAATCGCTGTTACAAGTTCGGGCGAACCTACAAACGCATGAGTATTAGGGTTTCCATCTGCTCTTTTAGTAAAATTTCTATTAAATGAATGTACAATAGTATTTTTTTCTTCTTTATCCGAACCATCTCGTGCCCATTGACCTATACAGGGACCACAAGCATTCGCAAAAACACTACCACCAATTTTATTGAAAGTTTCAATATAACCATCTCTTTCAATTGTATAGCGAACTAATTCAGATCCAGGTGTAACAGTAAATTTTGACTTTGTTTTGATATTTTTTTCTAAAGCTTGCTCAGCAATTGAGGCAGATCTAGATATATCTTCATAAGATGAATTGGTACAGGACCCAATTAAACCAACTTGAACTTCAGTTGGCCAGTTATTTTTTCTAGCTTCAACTGCCATTTTTGAAATGGGTGTAGCTCTGTCTGGTGTGAATGGACCATTTAAATGGGGTTCTAAATCATTTAAATTTATCTCAATATATTGATCATAAAAAGATTTAGGATCATTAAATACATCAGGATCAGCTATTAAATTCTTATTGTTGATTTTAGCTAAAGATGCTACGGCATTTCTTCCTGTTGCAATCAAATAATCTTCCATTGACTTATCATAACCAAATGTTGAACAAGTTGCTCCAACTTCTGCACCCATATTACATATTGTCCCCTTACCTGTACACGATAAAGACTCAGCACCCTCTCCAAAGTATTCAATCACATGGCCAGTGCCTCCTTTAACAGTTAAGATACCAGCTAATTTTAATATTATATCTTTAGCTGAAGCCCAACCATTTAATTTTCCATTTAAGTTTACTCCAATTATTTTTGGATATTTTAACTCCCAAGCCATACCAGCCATAACATCTACTGCGTCAGCCCCACCAACTCCGATTGCCAACATACCTAATCCTCCTGCATTTACAGTATGAGAATCCGTACCAATCATTAATCCGCCTGGGAAAGCGTAATTTTCTAAAACAACTTGATGAATTATACCAGCTCCAGGCTTCCAAAAACCGATACCATATCTATTTGAAACAGAAGATAAAAAATCATAGACCTCGGAGTTGATATCTAGGGCATTTTTTAAATCTAATTTTGAATCAGTTTTTGCCTGAATTAAATGATCAGCATGAACTGTTGATGGAACTGCTACTTTATCTTTACCTGCCATCATAAATTGCAACAATGCCATTTGAGCAGTCGCATCCTGCATAGCTACCCTATCAGGATTAAAATTTACATAATCTTGTCCCTTTATAAAATCTTTACCAACATTACTATTAAGATGCGAATATAAGATTTTATCAGTCAAAGTAAGAGGCCGGTCTAGAACCTTTTTTACGTTTTCAATTTTATGATCTAATTGAGCATAAAAATTTTCAATCATATCAATATTAAATATCATTAAATTCCCTTTATTTTAATATTAAAAATAATATTATTATATGAAAGGTAATTTATACAATTAATGCATTGCACCACAATAAATGAAAATTAAATGAACAAAAAAATTGTTTTAATATATATTATTTTAATTTCAACTCTCTTTTCAAGAAATAATAGAAATTCATTCAATATAAAAATGAGCGAAAAGAATAACATAAAAATAACAAGCTCATACTTTCACAATTCAAATGCTAATTCTCAAATTATAATTGACTCTATACT
This sequence comes from Fidelibacterota bacterium, assembly GCA_002704045.1. Classification (GTDB taxonomy): domain Bacteria; phylum Fidelibacterota; class Marinisomatia; order SCGC-AAA003-L08. The sequence goes on along the minus strand of PAFF01000083.1, from coordinate 22,852 downwards.
ATATGATATTTTTGAATATCAAATAATTAGCAATGATAAAAACTTAATTGAGGTGAAAATAATAAACGAATCATGGAAAGAAATTGATAACTCATCTTCTTTCAAATTGGATGAAAATGTTATTCAATTATCGGACCCATACATCATAAGAGGAACTCCTGTAGTTAGCATTTATATTTTTCCTTGGAAGAATATAAATAGTAATCTGAGTTTTCTAAATGATTTTGAATTAGAAATAAGTTATAAAAAAGATATTAAATTAGATTCATACAGCTATGTTCCAAATCATGTTTTAAATGAAATTGAATCAAATTTAGATCAACTACAAGTTTCATCTACTGAATATTTAATTTTATATCCAAATTCATTTCTAAATGCTGCAAATTCATTAAAGTTAATACATTCTAATGAGGTTGAAGACAAAGATAAGCTTATTGTAGAAATTATTGATACTGAAACAATAATAAATATATATGGATCTGTAAATTCTACTACAATAAGAGAATTTTTAATTAATTACATTAATTCAGATATTAATTTTAACCTAAAATACATTCTCATTTTTGGAGATGAAACCCTATTCCCTCCGCATTATCACTACAACGCACCTACAGATGATTATTATACATCAAATTCTGAATATATTATTGAACCTCAAGTACCCACTGGTAGAATTCCAATTTCAAATCCAAATGAAGCTAGTGATTATGTTAGCCAAATAAGAAAATACTTATTCGAACAAAACTCAGATCTATGGAAAGATAAAATCTTACTAATTGCTGATGATGAAAATCATCCAGATAATTCAGAGGAATTTTCTCACGTTATAAATTCAAATTCCCTATATGAGATAATTAAAGATGATTTAAATGTAATGGATTTATATTCAACTGATTACTCTCCAATTACATCTGATGGATGGTATAGATATCCTGAACTTACGCAAGACATCATTACAAATATAAATAATGGAGTTGGTATATTGAACTATATAGGTCATGGAAATGAATCAACCTTAGCACATGAAAATCTTATTGAATTAAATAGAGATATTAACTTAGTAAATGCTGATAAACAAGGCATTTGGATTGTCGGCACTTGTTCTTTTGGCTATTATGATAACAATGTATGTCTAGCAGAAGAATTACTGAAGAAAAATAATGGTAGTATAGGTATAATTTCATCAACCAGGGCAGTGTTCGAACAAACCAATATTCAGTACTTAACAAGAATCTTTAATAATGTTTCAAACTTCATTAATTCTGATTATATTAACCAAGAGAAACTTAGATTAGGTGATTTGTTTTTTCAATCGAAACAAGGCAACAATGATTACTTATTTCAACTATTTGGAGATCCTGCTTTAAAAATAAATTTACCAAAAAAAATTGATATTTTTAGTGATTCAATTAATACAAGTTTACTTGTCGGAACTTTAAATTTATTTAACTTTAATCAAGATTTTAATTATGATTATTCAATGATTATAAATGGACCTGATCAATATAATGAAATAGGATATTACAATAGTGGTGATATAATTTTTCAAGGTCAAATACAATCTAACCCAGCATCTTTTTTCATTCCTCTAGATTACAATTTATGCGATTCTTGTAATATAAAAATCACATTGTTTGCCGAAAATAAAGATTCTAACTACTTCTTTATTGATACAAAAAATAACTTCATTCTTACAAATACAAATTTTAATAATTTTCAGGATAGTCAAGGACCAAAAATTTATCTTTGGAATAACGAGGATATCATTAGTCAAACAAGCCTCATAAATGAAAATAATTTCATTGAAATTCATTTAATGGATTCATCTGGAATTAATATTTCTAATGGATTAGGGCATTCATTAAAATACACAATCAATAACCAAGATTTTTTTGCAAATAATTTTTTTAGCTACATTCAACCAGATTCTGGTTATTTTTCAATTTACGTCGAAGACAATTTAAACTGGCCAATCGAACTTAAAATTGAAGCTTGGGATAATTTAAATAACTTATCAACAAAAGAGTATAGTTTATTTAGGAGCAAATCTTCTGTTTTTAATATTGATAGAGTGTATAATTTTCCCAATCCTTTTAATAATGACACGCATTTTACATTTTTTTCTAATCATAATGCAAAAATAACATTATCTATTTTTACTTTAAATGGATTAGAAATTTTCATAATAGATAATATCGAAGTACACAAAAACGAGCTAAGTACCATCTACTGGGATGGGAAAGATAAACAATCAAACCAAATACCTAATGGAACATATTTTTATCATATTTCAGGAAGCTCTTTGGATTATCCAGATCAATATTTTGATGGAACCTATAAACTTTCAAAATTAAAATGAATATTATTTTAGCTTCCAAAAGTCAACGCAGAAAAGATCTTTTAAAAATGATTGATATTCCATTTAAATCATATGCATCTAATATTGATGAATCAATCATATCAAGTAAATACCCAAAACCAATTGATTTATGCAGAAAACTTGCAATTCTAAAAGCAAAGAAAATTAGTCAAAAATTCAAAAGCGATTTGGTTATTGGTGGAGATACGATTGTTGCCATTAATAATGAGATTCTTGGAAAACCAAAAAACAAATTTGAAGCTCACCAAATGCTTGATAAATTAAGTGGACAAACACATTTAGTTTTTACAGGTATTTCCATCCAATGTATTGATAAGAAAATTTTAAAAACATTCTATGAAAAAACTAAAGTTACATTTAACAACCTTTCCAAAAGAGATATTAATTACTACATTTCTAATTGCAATCCCTATGATAAAGCGGGTGGCTATGGGATTCAAGATATGAGTTCAATTTTTGTTGATAAAATCGATGGATGTTTTTATAATGTAGTTGGACTACCAATATCAAAATTTTATAAAGAACTTAAAAAATTAGATATAATAAAATTTATGTAATTTTGTAAATTAATAGTTATAAATATGACAAAAGAAAAACCTTTTTATATAAAACTAAAAGAGCATAGAGAATCTCAACAAATTGATCTTATTAATGTTGCAAAAAAAACAAACATAAATTTAAAGTTTTTAAAAGCAATAGAAGAAGGCGATTTTAAGGCTATACCGAATGAATATATTAAACTCTTTTTAAAAACTTATTCCAATGATATTGGTCTTGATCATACAAATGTTATAAATGGCTACGAGATGCTTGTTTTTGGATCAATAAAGAGTAAATCCAAAGACAAATCAAAAGAGCATAACAAAAGATTTAAAAAAAATAGTCTTAATTCCGATTATAGTTTTAAAAATATAAATATCAATAGGATTTTATCTATTACTATATCTTCATTATTAATTTATATATTTTTTATCTTTATAAGTTATTTAAGTTCTTCTATTCAAACTAATGATACCAAAGTTGAAAACTTAAATCTTAAAATTGACAATAATGAGCAAGAAATTTTTGCTACTAATTCTAAGGTTCCTGATTTCATTGAATCATCTTTCAATAAAACAAATCTACTTGAAATTGATAATTTTATTTTACCTATCACATCTCCATTTAAAATGGAGGTAAAAGCTTTAACTAAATCCCGAATTCATTTTAGAACTGTTTCAAAAAAAATAACAGAAGCAGATAATAATATAATTTTAGATAAGGACTCAATCTTATCAATTTATTATAATGAAACAATCTTTTTTGATTTATTGAATTGCAATCATTTTGAATTAATTATTAATAATATTAGAATTGATAATAATATTAATTGCAATAATTCATTGCTTAGAGCATCTATAGATTCTTCTGGCGCTGTTAATACATTCTCTTTTTCTGATTAGTCACCACAGTCTTTATTATTAATTTTCTTAATAATTTACTTCATTCTAAAATTTAATATATTCAATATTTTTTTATAAAAAATCAAAAAATACTTGCTTTAAAATGGGTTAATTTAATAGCTTAGTGGGTGAAAGTGGGGAATAATCCCTTATTAATTGTGCGTTTAAATAAATAAAGTTATGAATTTATCATTTACAGGTGAATATAAATATAGTATAGATCAAAAAAGTAGGTTGAATATACCTGCAAAATTCAGGAAAGCTCTAGATCCTAAAAATAGCAACACTTTTGTTATTACAAGAGGATTTGATCCTTCTCTAATCTTATACCCAATCGTAGAATGGCAAAAAGTTGAACAACAATTATTACTTCTTAGCTCAATAAAAAATAAAGATCGTAGTTTTGTTCGTTCAATTGTAAGATATGCAACAATTGCAAAATATGACAGTCAAGGTAGAATTCAGATACCAGAAAACCTTCTTGAATACAGCAATATTCAAAAAGAAGTATTAATAATTGGAATGATTAACAAAATAGAAATATGGAATAAATCTGACTTAGATAAAATAGAAAAACAATCTTTAAGTAATGCAGATGATACATTTGAAGATCTAGCTAATGAAATAAAATTTTAAATATGAAATCACCTCTTCATATTCCAGTGTTAAAGAATGAGGTGATAAATCATCTAAAAATAAAACCTGAAGGTATTTATTTAGATTGTACACTTGGTGCAGGGGGACATGCTGAAGAGATTTTAAAAAAACTGAACTCATCAGGTTTATTAATAGGCTTAGATGCCGATGAGACAACCTTAAAACCCACACACACACGTTTTTCAGTTTTTAAAAATTCTCAATTTTCTCTGCACCATGCTAATTTCTTACATTTTCCAGATATATTGAATAAATTAAATATTAAAAAAGTTAATGGAATGATTTTAGATCTTGGATTGTCTTCGATGGAGCTAGATCAAAAAGATAGAGGCTTTTCATTCCAAAATATAGGTCCTTTGGATATGAGATTTAATAAAAAAAATAGTCAAACAGCATCCGAATTACTTAATAATATTTCACTAATAGATTTAAAAAAAGTAGTTAAACTTTATGGAGAAGAAAAAAACTATTCAAAAATTGCTCAATCGATAAAACAATATGTCAAAAAAGATAAAATGAAAACGACGCTTGATTTAAAACAAGCTATTTTAGCAGTAATACCTATCAAAAAATCTAATAAGACATTAGCTAGAGTTTTTCAATCAATAAGAATAGCAGTCAATGATGAACTAAATATTTTAAGTAAAACATTGGTAAATATTACAAATTTTTTAAAAAAAAATGGACGAGTAGTGATAATATCATATCATTCACTTGAAGACAGAATAGTTAAGCAATTTTTTTTAAAACATTCAAAGGTTTGCGTTTGTCCTAGAGAAATCCCAATATGCGTTTGTAAAAAAGATCCTACCTTTAGATTAATTTCTAGAAAGCCCATATTACCAAATGATGTAGAGGTATTAAGTAATAGAAAGTCTCGGAGTGCTAAAATGAGAGTAGTTGAAAAAACATGATTTATAATAAAAATAGAATGAACTGGAGTAGTATTTTGCTATTTATTACTACATCTACATTTTTTTTAGTTATATACATTTATCAAAAAAATAATATCATTTATCATTTACAAGAAAATCAAAAGTTAAATAAAAAGCTCATTTTCTATAAAAATCAAGCTAGTTCAAATAAGGGTTCGATAATTGGTTTAAAAAGAGCAGATAGAATACGAGAAATTGCTGAAGAAGAATTAAATATGTATTTCCCACAACCTGAATCATTAAAAGTTATTATAAATGAATAAGTTCTATAAAAATAGTCAAAATAGAATAAATATCGTAACATTTATATTCATTGCTGCATGGTCACCAATCATTATAAAACTATTTTACATACAAATTATTGATCATGAATCAGCAACAAAAAAAATGATTAAAAATATTGCATCTTATGTGACTATCGAAGGTTCAAGAGGTATCATTTATGATAAAAACTCAATTTCATTGTCACAGAACATCAATAAATATAGCCTTTGGGTAAATTCGAACGATAAAGATTTAAAAAAGGAATCAATCAATAAAATTGCTTTAGAATTATCTCAAAGCTTTAAAAAAGATAAAAGTTATTATTTGAATAAATTGAAGAAAAAATCAAACTATGTTTTGCTTGAAAAAAATGTTTCAGAAAAGAAAAAAAATACAATATCTAAAGTTTATGGTTTAAATATGGATAAATCAATAAGTAGATACTACCCTTATCAAGAATTGGCTAGTCAATTAATCGGATACACCGATCAAAATAATAATGGCAAAATAGGAATTGAAGCTAAATTTGATCAAATATTATCTGGTTCTAAAGTCAACAAACTTTTATCAAATAAAAAAGGAATATATAGCAATCATATAAATAATGATATATCAATAAAAAAAGGGGCAGATATTACCTTAACTATTGACATAAATATTCAAACAATTTTACAAGATGAACTTCAGCAAAGTATGGTCAAGACTGGAGCAAAAAGTGCAAATGGAGTTATAATTGATCCTTTTAGTGGCAATATTTTAGCAATGGCTTCACTACCTAGTATTGATTTGAATAATTATCAAAATTATCCAATTAGCAATCAAAGAAATAAAGTTATAACCGATATATATGAACCAGGTTCAACTTATAAAATAGTTACCATGGCTGGAAAACTTGAATTATTAAATGAATATAATAATGATGAATATTATTGTGAGAATGGTAAATATCTTTATTACGATAAAGTATTTCATGACCATGAGGGCCATGAAAATTTATCTTTAATGGGTATACTATCTCATTCTAGTAATATTGGTATGGTTAAAATTGCAGATGAAATAGGAAAAAATAACATTTATAAATTTACTAGATTATTTGGTTTTGGTAGTCCAACAGGAGTACCATTAATTGGGGAGAATTACGGAATTTTAAAACCAACAAAAAAATGGTCAGGAATAAGTGCTCCTGAAATTGCTATAGGTCAAGAAATTGCAATAAATAATCTGCAATTAGCCATGGCATATTGCGCATTAGCAAATGGTGGGTTTTTAATTAAACCAAAAATTATTGATAGAATATTTTTTAATGATAATAATTATTTTATCGAAGATACTAAAGTGATTAGACAAGTAACATCTTACCAAACATCAAACAAATTATTAGAAATGTTAAGAGATGCAATCATCAATGGGACAGGTCAATATGCAAATATTCAGGGTTTTGATATTGCAGGAAAAACAGGCACTGCTCAAAAAGTAGTCGATGGAAAATATTCAAAAGATAGCTTTGTTTCATCTTTTGCTGCGATTTTCCCATCCAAGAATCCAAAGTATGTTTGTATAGTATCAATAGATTCAGCTGATTATAGTAAAGGGTATCATTGGGCTGGTGTTTCAGTTGCTCCAGTTATTAAGAATATTTTTGAGCGCATAATACATTCTAATGATGTTGAAAGATACAATAATAATCAATTAATTGTTCAAAATAGCTCAGATTTTAAAAAAAAAATAAATAGCAATACATTGTGGAATTAAAAAAATTACTCAAAAATATAACTTATTTTAGCAAATCAAATATTGACAATATTAATATTGTACAATTAACACATAATTCACGTGAAACTCAAAAGGGTTCTTTGTTCATTGCTCTAAAAGGTTACAAAACAAACGGTAATTCATATATTAATGAGGCAATAAATAAAGGGGCTGTAGCAATATTGTCAGATGTAAAAAATGTAAATTATCCTATTCCTTATATTAAAGTAAATAATGCAAGAGAATGCATGTCAAAAATTTCTTCTAATTTTTATTCATATGATCCATCAAAAATGAATTTAATTGGAATTACTGGAACCAATGGAAAAACTTCAATATGTCATATTATAAGTGATATTTTAACAAATATAAAAATTAATAATTTTACATTAGGTACGCTCGGCTTAATTAGTTCAAAAGGTGTTCTAAAAACAAACTTCACAACTCCTGAATCAAATCAAATACATAAATTTCTCAAAGTAATGAAAATGAATGATATAACAACTGGTATTATGGAAGTTTCATCACATTCATTAGAGTTAAATAGAGTTGATGATATTGAATTTGATGTTGGTGTGTTTTCAAATTTATCTTCTGAACACTTAGACTTCCATAAAAATATGAATTTATATTTTCAATCAAAGTTAAAGCTATTCAAAAAATTAAATTCCAGTAAAAATGCAATTATCAATATTGATGATAAATATTCAAATGAAATAATCAAACACACAAAAAGCAAAATAATCAAATATAGTTTAGACCAAAATACTGATATTTCAGTGAGAGGTTATACCTGTAACTCATCTGGAATAACAGCACAGATTAAGATTTATGAAAATGAATATAGCATTGAAACAAATTTAATAGGAAAATACAATCTAATGAATCTTTTAGCATCAATAGGTGCATGTTTAGCTATGGGATTAAGTGAATCTGAGATAATCAAATCTATAAATAAAATTAGAACTATTCCAGGACGATTAGAAATGATCAAATTAAATCAAAATAAAAAAGTATATTTTGATTATGCTCACACTCCTGATGCTTATAAAAATATTTTGTCAACACTAAAATCGATAAGTTCAAAAAAAATAATTACTTTATTTGGATGTGGTGGTAATAGAGATAAATCAAAAAGAGCAAAAATGGCTTCTATAGCTGAGGAATTCTCTGATTTTACTTTTGTAACATCAGATAATCCTCGAAATGAAGACTTATTAAAAATTAATAATGATATTATATTAGGCTTTAAAAACAAAAATTTCAAAATAATTAATGATAGAAAAAATGCTATAAAAGTGGCTATAAGTATGATGACGGATAATCACATTTTGGTCATTTTAGGCAAAGGTAGAGAAAGATATGAAATAATAAAAAATAAAAAATATTACCATAGTGATATTGAGGAGGTTCTTAAATATTCATGAGAATCTCCTTACGTAATAAAATTCAGTTTAATAATATGTTTTTTAATGATGAAAATTATAAAAATAGAAAAAACATTATATCTGGTATTACAATTGATTCACGTTTAGTTAAAAATGGAGACATGTTTATTGCTTTAAAAGGTAACGAATCTGATGGACATTTGTTTATTGATAATGCATTGAAACTAGGAGCTTCTTTAATTGTTGCTGAAAAAAATCAAATCGTAAGTTCAACAAAATTCAAACTAGTTCAATCCTCAAACAAATTTTTAAACGAAACTGCATTAAATTGGAGAAAATCTTTTTCAGGCAATGTAATTGGAATTACTGGTTCAAATGGAAAAACAACCACAAAAGAACTCTTAGCAACAATTTTTTCAAGTAAAACAGATTGCGAATACACAAAGGGAAACTATAACAGTACAACAGGAGTTCCTCTATCAATTTTAGGTATGGATAATAATGCTGATATTTTTATTATTGAACTGGGTATGAGCAAACCGGGTGAAATAAAGAAATTATGTAGTATATCTCTTCCAAATATTGCTCTAATAACAAACGTATCAGGGGCTCATATCAAAAGTTTTAAATCTTTTAAAAATATTGCTCAAGAAAAATCATCATTATTTAAATGTTTAAATGAAAATGACACTGCTTTTTTTAATATTGATGATAATTATATTCCTCAATTTAAAACAAATGCGAAAAAAATCTCATTTAGTTTAAAAAATAAAGCTAATTATAGTGGAAAATTAAATAGCTCATCATTATTAATTAATAATTCATCAAAAATTCATCTTCCATATACAAACCTAGCTTTTGCATATAACGCAATAGCTAGCTTTGCAATTTCACATTATCTTGGATTTGATGAAAAGGATATCATTGAAAAAATAGAGAGTTATAAAATTTTATCAGGAAGAGGTAATATTTTTGAATCAAAAGGATGCATAATAATTGATGATACCTACAACTCAAATTTAGAATCTGCTAAAAATGGAATATCAAATTTAAAATCATATAATCAAAACCACAGAACTATTGCAATAATTGGAGATATGTTTGATTTAGGTGAAAAATCAGTACCATTTCATTGCGAACTTGGTGACTTCATTTTATCAAACAAAATAAATAATGTATTTGGAATAGGTGAATTTACAAAAAATACAATTGATGTTATTAATGCAAATGGTGAAATAGGTTATCACTTCAACAGTAAAGAAAAATTATCAAAAGAATTATCAAAATTTATAAATGAAAATGATGTATTATATTTTAAGGCATCTAGAGGTATGAGACTGGAAAAAATAATATTCGAGGTTTTTAAATAAATGTTTTATCATCTATTTTATCCTCTTCATACAAAAATCTCAGGATTAAATATATTTCAATATATTTCTTTTAGAGCTTCTGGAGCAGCGATTACTGCCTTATTAATAAGTTTCCTTCTTGGGCCCAAAATTATCCGCACACTTCACAAACATCAAATAGGCGAAACTATTCGCTCTTATGGGCCTAGTTCTCACTTGAAAAAGCGAGGAACACCAACAATGGGGGGGATAATTATCCTTATATCAATTATCCTCCCTACTATCCTTTGGTCAAAACTTGATGATAAATACATTTTACTGATATTATTTTCAACATTTATGATGGGATTGCTTGGTTTTATTGATGATTATTTAAAAGTTGTCAAAGGATTACCAAGAGGATTAATAGCAAGATATAAACTAATTGGACAAATTACAATAGGTTTAATTATTGGTACAATTTTATACATATATCCAGAAAAAGAAGTGTTAAGAACAGCAATATCTATACCTTTTGTTTCACATAATGGCATAACTTTTGATATAGCAAATGGAGTATTAGACCTTAATTTTTTGTATGTTCCATTTGTTATTTTTATAATAACTGCAACATCTAATGCTGTTAATTTAACAGATGGTCTTGATGGTTTAGCATCAGGATTAGTTGCTATTTCGACATTAGCTTTTGGAGCAATCGCTTATGCCAGTGGAAGATACGATTTTAGTAATTATCTTAACATAATTTACTTACCTGGAACAGGTGAACTTTTGATTTTTTGTTTTGCCATGTTTGGTGCATGTATTGGATTTCTGTGGTACAATGCCCACCCAGCAAAAATTTTTATGGGTGATACTGGATCCTTAGCACTAGGAGGTGCGCTGGGTGCTATCGCAATTTTACTTAAGAAAGAAATATGGTTGATTATAATAGGTGGGGTTTTTTTAGCAGAAACATTATCTGTTTTGATACAAGTGGTATATTTTAAATATACAAAAAAATCAAACGGAAAAGGAAAAAGATTCTTTAAGATGGCACCATTACATCATCATTTTGAATTGAAGGGTTGGAATGAAAATCATGTGGTTGTTAGATTCTGGATAATAGGCATATTATTAACATTAATATCACTAACTACGTTTAAAATCCAATGATAAATGTTAAACAAATAGCTGCGCAAGATTGGAATAATGTCAAGGTATCTATTTTAGGTGCAGGATCAAGTGGTATTGCTGCTGCTAAATTATGTGAAAAAGTTGGTGCACGACCATTTATTAGTGATCATAACAATGATTTTAAATTTAAGAATAAACTCCAATCCTACGAATTTGAATTGAATGGACATTCTAATAAAGTTTTGGATTCTGATTTGGTGGTTATTAGTCCAGGAATCAGTCCTAAGATCCCAATTGTAAATGAAATATTAAAAAATAAAATACCAATAGTTAGCGAAATAGAATTTGCATTTTGGTTTTCACAGTTACCCATAATCGCAGTTACGGGCTCAAATGGAAAATCGACTACAGTAAATCTTATAAAGAAAATATTTGACTACTCTGAAATTAACAGTCAAATTGGAGGGAATTTTGGTGAACCCTATTCAAATTTAGTATTAAATGAAATTAAAACACCTAATTTATTTGTTCTTAACATATTAGAAGTAAGTAGTTTTCAACTAGAACATATTGTTCATTTTTCTCCAAATTACAGTGTTATATTAAATTTTTCACCTGATCACATTGATAGACATGGTTCGATGGAAAATTATATTAAACAAAAAATGAAAATATCAAAAAATCTTAGAGAGCCTGGTTGGCTTATATTTAATTCTGGTGATATCCTCCTTAGTAATCAACTCCACGATTGCGAACGGAATATACCGTTCTCCCAGAGTAACTCTGATCAGGCTCTCCTCTCCCAAGATGATTCTAAAATATATATTAATGATAAAAGTAAAAAAATATTAATTCATTTAAAAGATCTGGGTATAAAGGGGTATCATAATATTGATAATATTTTAGCTGCCTCTACATTAGCTTTAAAGTATGGATTAAAATTTGAATTCATTAAGAAAGCAATTAGAAATATTAAATCATTGCCTCACAGAATGGAGCTTGTCCAAGAATTAAATGGTATAAAATATTATAATGATTCAAAGGCAACAAATATAAATTCAACCATAGCAGCTATTAAATCATTTGAACGAAATATCATTTTAATATTAGGTGGTAGAGATAAGGGAGATACAAATTATGAAAAGTTATTTTCATTTACAGTATCAAAAATCAAACTTATAATATCTTACGGTGAATCAGGAGAAAAAATAAAAAAAATATTAAAACCCAAATTTAATACTAAATTTTACCCAATTTTTAAAGATGCAGTTGAAGAATCCATAAAGATATCACAAAAAGGGGATGTTATCCTCCTATCCCCNAGTTGTTCAAGTTTTGATCAATTTAATAACTTNGAACATAGNGGCCAATTTTTTAAAGAATTAGTAACTAAATNAAAGAATAATGATTAATCATTTTGAACATTTTGANAAACAACTCATTATAATTACNCTAATACTCATAAGTGTAGGATCAATTATGCTATTTAGTGCTAGCAGTCATTACGCTAATGAAACATTTGGAAACCATACTTATTTTTTTAATAAACACGCTCTTCGAATTTTTATTGGCATAGTACTTATGTTNTGTTTATCATTTTTNAATTATAAAAATCTAAAATATATATCTNCTTTATTACTTATTTTTTCTTTTTTNATTGTTATGNCAGCTCATTTTACTTCNGATAGCAAAACNTCAAGATGGCTGATTATNGGNGGTAAAACTTTATTTACNACATCAGATATTTCAAGAATNNCATTAGTAATTTTTACATCNTCTTATTTAGAAAAATCNTATAGATATATAAAAGATTTTAGAANNGGTTTCTTACCAATTATAACAATTATTGGCATCAATTTAGTAGCAATAGTATTACAACCTGATTTAAGTACATCTTTAACAATTGGTATGATTTTATCAATATTATTATTNATTGGAGGAGTTAGGCTAAAACACTTATTGATTTTAGTTTGTACTTCTTTACCATTTATGCTTTTTTACATATGGCTACAAAAAGGATATCAATGGCAAAGAATTATCAATTGGTTAAATCCAAATCATCATCTTGANGCTGGNAATTATCAGTCTAGTCAAGCCCTATTAGGATTAGGAAATGGNGGTTTATGGGGACAAGGNCTTGGTAATAGNATTATTAAATTTCCTGGGTTATTACCAGAAATTCAAACAGATTTTATCTTTTCNGTGATTGGGGAAGAATTAGGNTTTTTTGGNATAATTTTAATACTNTTTTTATTTGTTTGGCTATTTTTTAAAGGNATGTTAATAGCAAAAAATGCGTCAGATGCATTTGGAATGTACCTTGCAATTGGAATTGTTTTAAATATAAAACTTTATGTACTCNTTAATATTAGCTACGTTGTTGGNTTCTTGCCTACTACTGGACTGCCNTTACCATTTTTTAGCTTTGGTGGTTCTAACATTATAATAACTTTAANGAGTATTGGGATATTAAANAANATATCGATGAAAAATAAATTTTCNAANATCAAAAGGANAATTTTTTAATGTTTAATAATTGTCGATTTTTAATTTGTGGNGGTGGTACTGGCGGACATCTTTTTCCAGCAANAGCTATNATGTCAGAATTATCTAAACANGGAGCAAAAGTACTTTACATGGGTTCAAAACATGGTATTGAAGCAACTAAAATTAAAAATNATAACGTTGTATTGCTTGATATTAAGGGTTTCCATAGGACATTGTCTCTNTCNAATTTTATTGANAATATTAAATTCCCTTTTAAAATAATAAAATCAATATTTAAATCAGTTATTATNATTTACAAATTTAATCCACAACTAATTATTGGTACTGGAGGNTATTCTTCTGGAATNCCTCTATTNTCCGCATTAATGTTAGGNAAAAAAATATTTTTACAAGAACAAAATTCNTATCCTGGTTTTACNAATAGAACACTATCACAATTTGCGGATAAAATTTGTTTAGGATATATTGAAAGTAGAAAATATTTTAAAAATAATTNTATTTTTACAGGNAATCCAATTAGAAAAANTCTCAAAATTTATAATAAATCCCANGCNAGAAANGANTTGAAGATTAATANAAATAAATTTACTATTTTCATNTGTGGAGGAAGNCAAGGTTCTAAGCCNATTAATGAATATTTGAAAAAAAATATCAATTTCTTTAATGAATTANATGCTAATNTAATATGGCAATGTGGTCCAATTCATTTAAAGGTANTATNTTCATTAAATATNAATAAAAATATCATATTANATGATTTTATAAAAAATATTGATTTGGTTTACTCAGCATCAGATTTAGTAATTTCTAGATCAGGCGCACTAACTTTATCTGAAATAAATTATTTTGGGAAAGCNTCAATATTAATTCCTTTTCCATTTTCAGCAGGTAATCATCAGTATAAAAATGCTATATTTTCAAAAAGATCAAAAGCTTCAATTATAATTGAACAGAAAGACTTAAGCAATGGTTCACTAGAAAAAACTATTTTAAAACTTAAAAAATCTAATGATGAGATAAATAAAATGGGCTTAGCAGCTAAATCAATTTCAACACCNAACTCAATAGATAATATNATAAANGAAATAAATTTATCACTATGCTAGGNAAAACTAATCATATACATTTTGTAGGTATTGGTGGCATCGGCATGAGTGGAATGGCTGAACTTCTNCATAATTTAGGCTTTACTATTACTGGNTCAGATCTGTGTGAATCCGAAAGGACAAATCAATTAAAAAATATTGGAATAGATGTTAANATTGGNCATAAAAGCTCTAAAGTTATTGATAGTGATGTTTTAGTTTATTCATCAGCTGTAAAGAAAAATAATCAAGAAATTTTAATTGCAAACAACAANAACATNCCTGTNATTAGAAGAGCAGAAATGTTAGGNGAATTATTAAAAGTTAAATCAACAAGTATAGCAATTGCAGGNACACATGGTAAAACAACNACATCCTCAATGCTTGGNTCTATTTTAGTTGAAGAAAAGTTAGATCCNACATTAGTAATNGGTGGTATTGTAAANGAATTTGGTTCTAATAGTATGTATGGTGANGGAAATATAATTGTTGTCGAAGCTGANGAATTTGATAGAACTTTTTTATCTTTAAAACCTACTATAGCTGTAATTAATAANTTAGANCTAGAGCATCTTGATTGTTATGAAAATTTAGATGANCTGCAAACTGCATTTTTAAAGTTTGCCAACTCTGTTCCTTTTTATGGNAAAATATCTATAAATNTAGACGATCCAAATACATCAAANTTAATNAATTCTGTTAAAAGACCATTNATTNCATTTGGANTTTCAGATAATGCAATGATTCAAGCAAAGAATNTTCTATATAATGAATCTCANTCTAGTTTTGATTTATATGTAAAAGGGATCTATGCGATCAGAATCAATCTTGAGCTACCAGGNAAACATAATATTATGAATNCANTAGCTGCTATATCTGTTTGTACAGAATTAGAANTTAATTATGATTCAATTAAAANAGGTTTAGCTAAATTTAAAGGTGTACAAAGAAGNTTTGATATTAAATATGAACTTNTAAATGGTATTAAACTAATTGACGACTANGCACATCATCCCGTTGANGTTAATTCAGTTTTAAATGCATTAAAAAAAGGTTGGAAAAATAGAGTAATATCNATTTTCCAACCNCATCTATTCACNAGAACACAAAATTTTCATAAACAATTTGCAGAAGCATTATTTCAATCAGATTTAATAATCATTACTGAAATTTATGCTGCAAGGGAAAATCCCATAAAAGATATATCAAGTAAAACTATTGTNNAAGATTTAATCAATTTAGGACATAAGAATATTAAATATATACCTNANAAAAGNNATATTNCTCAATATGTGAAACANATTGCNAAGGNAAATGACTTAATTATCACAATGGGTGCTGGTGATATTTGGAGAGAAATTGAAAACATTTATAACGTACTAAAATGATTCAAAACGAATTAAAATTATTATTNAAAAATCAAATTCNAGGTAAAATATTTTCNAACGAATCTATGAAAAAAAGAACAACTTTTGGTGTTGGNGGTCAAGCTGAATTATATATTTTNCCAAAAGATAAANATGAGTTGAAAATAATTATTAATGAATCAAATAAATATGATATACCTATTTTTATAACNGGATCAGGATCAAATTTATTAGTTAGTGATTCAGGTTTTAATGGTATTGTAATCTCTTTATCAAANACTTTTAAGAAACTNNCTATTTCTGATAAACTTGAAATTGATGCTGAATCAGGAGTAATGCTAAGCACAATGGTCAGAAAAGCTATTAAAAAAAATATTGGTGGATTAGAAAGTCTAATTGGTGTACCAGGTACNGTAGGTGGTGCATTAGTTATGAATGCTGGAGCTTATGGAAGTGAAATATCAAACTTTTTTATNTCAGCNGATGTAATTAATTTAAANGGTGAAGAAAAAATTTATAAAAAAAANGACCTTAAATTTGACTACAGATTTTCTTCTTTTAGCCAAAATGAAATTATAACAAATATAAAATTCCAGTGTAATGANGGCGATNCAAATNATATAAAAAATTTGAGATTAATTTCATCTANAAAAAGAAAACAAGCTCAACCTCTTAATTTTAAATCTGCTGGAAGTATTTTTAAAAATCCTAAAGAAGGTCCAGCNGCTGGTTTTTTAATTGATAATGTTGGGCTTAAAGGTTTAAGAATAGGNGGCGCAGAAATATCTCAAAAACATGCAAATTTCATTGTNAATCATGGTAANGCTATGGCAAATGATGTTTTAGAATTAATCAAAATTATTAAAGNAGAAGTTTACAAAAAATATAAAATCTTATTAGATCTTGAAATCAAACTCTTAGGTTTTAATGAGATAATTATTAGAGAATTGAAAAATGATAAGAATTAGTAACATAATAAATATAATCCTTAATGTAGTGGGGATTATCTTTATCCCAAGTTTAATAGTAATTAGTTTTTTATATAATACAACACATNGTTTATTACNTAATTCNAAAAATATAATCTTAGGAAACCAATTTTACTANAAAGATGAAATAATATCNGAACTGGATCATNCGAGATCTTTACTNNAAATCAATTTNGNNAAAATACAAAATAATATAAACGATTTATCATTAATACAATCATCAAAAGTTAGTAGGATTTTNCCAAATACTATTGTTNTAGAAATTATTGAGAATGAGCCTCTTTTATACTTAAAATCAATTAATAATAATTTTTTAATTGATACTAATAAAATATTTCTTCCAATTAATGATCGTGTTAAGAAATCATATAAAATTCCACANCTNNATATTAGTGATTATGACGCTGANTCTNTNNATATATTAAAAAATTATAATGAAATTATAAATGTCATTAAATATTCAAAGTTAAATTTTTCAACTTTTTATAAAAATATTTCTAATATAACTATTCATGTTGATAAATATGAATTGTTGTATAAATATAAAACTAAAGTTTATTTTTCTAAAAATACTACATTAAAGCAATTACAAACTTTAGCAACATTTGAAGAAACAGTAAAAAATAAAAAAACTCTTGAAAGTTATCTTTATATAGATATGACAATACCAAATCAAATAATTGTTAAAGAAAATAAAAATAAATTATTATGAAAAATGGAAAAAAAATAATCACTGCTATTGATATTGGAACATCAAAAATCAGTGTAGTAACAGCTAGTTTTGATGAAAGCAATAGTCCTGAGATATTAGGTATAGGAGAATCTAAATCTCTGGGTATTAAAAAAGGAATAGTAGTTAATATAAACGATACTGTTGATGGAATAAAAAAATCAATTCTTGATGCTGAAAACCAATCAGGGGAAAAAATTAATGATTGTGTCATTGGTATATCAGGAGAGCACATCAGAGGTATTAATAATACAGGTGTTATTATGGTTCAAAATAATAATCAAGAGATTGATCATAATGATATTAATCGTGTATTAAAACATGCTCAAACAATTACACTACCACTTGAAAGAAGAATTTTACATGTTTTATCACAAGATTTTAAAGTTGATGACCAATCAGGTATAAAAGACCCTATAGGTATGATTGGTAATCGATTAGAAACAAAAGTTCATTTAGTAACTAGTGAAAAAACTTTAGAAAAAAATATAATATCATGCGTAGAAAAATCAGATATAAATCTTAATAATATTATTTTAAATCCTCTAGCAACTAGCTATTCAGTCTTAGATCAAAATGAAAAAGATTTAGGAATTGCTCTTATTGATATTGGTGCAGGAACGACAGAAGTTATAGTATTTGCAGATGGAGGAGTTCAACACACTGGGATAATTCCTCTTGGAGGTAACAATATTACATTAGATATAGCACACGGAGTACAAACCACAATTGAAAATGCTGAAAAATTAAAATGTAAATATGGTATAGCTAAAGAAGCACTAGCAAATCCGGATGAATTAATTAATATTAAAGATATAAATAATAATGAATTTAGAAATTTAAATCAAAAAGAGTTAGCCTCATTCATTGAACCTAGGATGGAAGAAATTTTATTATTAGCAAAATCGGAAATTAAAAAATGTGGTCAAGGAGATATATTTACATTTGGAATAAAGTTAACTGGAGGCACTTCGTTACTTAAAAATTCCATTGACTTAGCTAATAATATTTTTTTTCAACCAGTTAAAGTTGGTAAGCCAAGATTAAAAGGTGGAATCTCATCAAATTTAAATTACCCAACTTATTCAACAGTAGTTGGCTTACTCAAATTTGCTATAGAAAATTATAAAAAAGATTCATTAACTGAAAATTTTTCTATTCAAAGTTTCATTAAATCTATTAAAAATTTGTTTAAAGATATTTATTAAAAAGAAAGGAACACACAAACATGTTATTTGAACCAAGCAACTATCAAGATCAAAAAGCTAATATTACAGTAATCGGTGTTGGCGGAGCAGGTAATAATGCTCTAAATAGAATGATCAAAGATGGTATAAAAGGAGTTGAATATTTAGCTATAAATACAGACGCTCAAGATCTAGAGGATAACAATTCACAAAAACAATTACAAATTGGAAAGGAATTAACAAAGGGATTAGGAGCAGGGGCTAATTCAGATACTGGTAAACAAGCTGCTGAAGAAAGTAAAGAAGCTTTAATTGAAATGATTACAGGTTCTGACATGGTATTCATAACCGCAGGAATGGGTGGAGGAACTGGTACTGGTGCTGCTCCAGTTATTGCTAAAATAGCAAGGGAAGAATGTAATGCTTTAACAGTTGGAGTTGTTACTAAGCCATTTTCTTTTGAAGGTCCAAAAAGAACAAAAAGAGCTTTAGAGGGGATAATGGAACTCAAAAAAAATTGTGATACATTATTGGTTATTCCTAATGAAGTTTTATTGACAATAACTGACTTAAATACTTCAATAGATGATTCATTTAAACAAGCTGATAGTATTTTACATCAAGCTACAAAAGGTATATCTGAAATAATAAATATACCTGGAAAAATTAATTTAGATTTTGCTGATGTAAAAAAAGTAATGATAAACCAAGGGGATGCAATAATGGGTACAGGCATTGCACATGGAGAAGAACGTGCAATTTTAGCTGCGCAACAAGCCATAAATTCACCTTTATTACAGGATGTTAACATTAGAGGTGCAAAAGGGTTATTAATAAATATTACTGGTCCAAAAGATATGTCAATACATGAACTAAATGATGCTTGTACAATCATCCAAGAAGAAGCTGGAGAAGATGCTGATATAATAAGTGGTTTTGTAACAGATAATGATAATAATGATGAAATTCGAGTTACAGTAATTGCTACAGGTATTAATAATGATGAATATGAAATATCTAATTCAAACTACAATAGGTTTAAAAAGGAAACACCTTTAAATAATTTATCAGTAGACAATAAATCAAATGAATCAGTTAGGTCATTACAATCTAATAATGATTCTAATGAACAAAATGATTCAAATGGGGTAAAGGATAATAATATTTTATCTTTCGGTGATGATGATCTTGACGTACCTGCTTTCATAAGAAATAGAAAAAATGCAATGTAAATAAGCTTAATAAATGTGTTCTTTTAAAACTAGGAGATTTATTTCGAATCTCCTAGTTTATTTTAAATTCCAATCTTATTGTCGTTCCTTTACGATTTGATTTTGTAACAGAAATAATTCCATTATGTAAATCTTCAATGATTCTCTTAGTCAAACTTAAACCAAGGCCCCAACCTTTTTTCTTAGATGTGTATCCAGGTTCAAAAATCTTTTTCCATTTAGATTTATTTATTCCTACTCCATTATCACTAAAATCAATAATTAGAGATTTATCTGTTTTAAAAATATTTATATTTATTCTTGGATCAATGTTTGAAGCATCTAATGCGTTTTTAATTATATTTTCTATAGCCCAAACAATTAATATCAAATCTCCATTTAAAAAAAGATTTTCTTCATTATTATGAGATATATTAATTAAAGTTTTTTTTGATAACCGTTTGGCGAAATAATTATTAATTTCTTGAACCATCAAAATTATATCTATTTTTTCTAATTTAGGCTTAGTGCCAATTTTGTAAAATCTATCAGAAATATCACTAAGTCTTGTTATATCCTCATTAATTGAACTATAAATTTCATCTTTGTTTATAGAATTTTCTTCAAGTAATTTCATCCAACCATAAAGCGATGATATTGGAGTTCCAAGCTGATGAGCAGTCTCTCGAGCCATCCCAGCCCAAATCAAATTTTTCTCACTATCTCTTATAATTTTAAAGCCCCAAAAAACAAAGATAATAAATACTATGATAAAACTAATTTCTATATATGGTAGAAGAGTCAATTGTAAAATAATATTTGGATCACCATAATGAATTTTACCCATAATTTCATTGTTCCATATTATAGGAAGAGGATCAAATTTTGAATTATTTTCCAATATAAATTTTTTTATAAATTTATTTAATTCATCATCATTTTTATTTTTAAAAATTTGATGATCATTATGTCCATAAAATTCTCCATTAAAAGTAATAACAAATGGGAAATTAATTGTTGGTAAAAAAATACTAATAAAGTTAGGAATATCTCCTTGTTCTTTATGAATAACTTCAGAATACGCAAGTGCTATATTTTCTACCTGAGCTTTAGCATCTTGTCTAACATTATTAATTATTTTTCTATTTATAATAAAAATAATTAAAAAAACAATTATACCTAAAAATAGTAATCCTAATTTAATTTTAAATGATTTATTTCTCATTTTTTATAAATAAAATACTAGATAGTAATAAAATAATAATAAGTGTACTTACAATAGATAAAGTAGATCCTAATTTTACATCTATTGGTGAAAATTTGAATCTTACAATATTATTACCCTCTGGCAACTTAACGCCTCTTAATAATTCATTGACTTCATATATTTTACTTTCTTGATCATTAATAAATACTTTCCAACCTGCGGGGTAGTAAATTTCACTTAAAACTAAAAATTGATCATCATTAGAATTAGTTTCTATTATAATTTCATTTGGAAAAGATTTTATAAATTTAATCATTCCATCAGCAGTATAATTCTTCAAATCTAAATCCTCACTTATTAAGGATTCTTTAACAAAAGATTTTGTATTATTTTCTAAATATTTAAATGCATCATCATCACTTTTAATATATTTTAATTTTTCTACAAAAAAAGCTCTATCTATGAAGTTTTTATATAAGTATACATTTGTATTATTGTATTTATTATTATGAAATAGTTTTCCAGAAAATACTTTCTCAAAAGAATCATGGTCAAATTTTTGAAAAGTTATCAAATATTTTACATTTAACATTTGTAATATATTAGTATTCGAAAATCCTACATTATTCATAAATTCATTATAATTATTTAGTTTAGCTGGATGATATCCATAGATACTCTCAATGTTAAAAGCAGACCATCTATTTTCTTTATCTAAAGGTTGTGTTGGTAAAATTCTAAAATTTGATGTATCCTGCTTCAAAAATTTTATAATCTCATCCTCATTCAGATATCTTTTTTTAGTTATCGATGGACTTAATGTACTGCTTCTATATGATTTTTCTGATGGCTCAATTATTTTATAATTTACATAGGATAAATCAAAAATTGATATTAGAATTAAACTAGTGGCTACCAAAGACCAATTATAATTTTTATTTTTATAAAAATATAAAATGATAGATACTAATATTAACATAATCATTACAATTTTAATTTCACTATACAATAAAGTATATCTTAGTTCATTAATAGTTTGCTGGGCATTTAACCCATATCTATTAATTAAATCATTGTTAGGTAAAAATTTTAAAATTATATCTTTGCCAAAAAATAAAAAAATTAATCCTGATGAGACTGCCGAAAAAAGTAATTTTTTTAAAAAAGTATTAATATCATAGTTGTATAAAGTTTGTCTCAAATGATTAAGTCCTAAACCAGACAAAATTGCAACTGAAAATTGTAATAAAATTAATATCATTACAGGAACTCTAAATTTTTTAAAAAA